>NZ_JAMYNE010000009.1:0-219098 GCF_040318915.1 Mesorhizobium sp. M0991 | reverse complement strand
TTCTTGCCTGGGGGGGGGGCGCGGAGTTTTTTAAAACACACATAGCCTAGGCGGGCTATATGGCCCGGTTCCCCTTGCCCCCGGCGCGGGGCATCGCCCCGCGCGCCTCTTTTCTGCCCAAGGACCGACAGCATGTTTTCAAACTTTGATAGTGAGATTTTAGTCGCCGCCCGCTTGCTGCTCGGCGGCGCCTTTGTCTTTGCCGGCCTGCGCAACATTCAGAACGCGGCCTTTGTGACCCAATTGATGACGACGCGCGGCGTGCCCCAGGCACGGCTGGTGCTGTGGCTGGGGATTGTCCTGCAGATCGTCGCCGGAGTGCTGGTGATCGCGGGCATCTGGACCGCTCCGGCGGCGGCATGCCTGATCCTGTTCCTGATTGTCGCCACGCCGATGTTCCATAACTTCTGGGATCACCAGGGGCCCGAGCGCGCGTCCGGTATCAATGGCTTTGTCGGCAACGTCGCGCTGACCGGAGGATTTCTGGCGCTGATCGCGCACTTGCTTTGACAGCGATCATCGCGTCGACGTAGCCCGTTACGCCGCATACCGCAAGCCGCCATCACAGGTCAGGACCTGGCCGGTGACGAAGCTGTTCGAAACCAGGAACGCAATCGCCTCGGCGACGTCCTCGGCCCGGCCGATACGGCCGACCGGCGTCTTGCCGGCATACTCGGCAAACACCGCCTGCCGCTGATCGTTGGGCAGGAAATCCCACCATGGCGTGTCGATGACACCCGGTGCCACGACATTGACGCGTAACGGCTTCAGCTCCATCGCCAGGATCGGCACCACGGTCAGCAGCATGCCGTTGACGGCGGCGATGCCGGCGACACCCGGCGCCGACAATTGCGCCGACACCGCCGAGATGAAAGTCACCGAACCGCTCTTGTTCAGCGTCGGCAAGGCGGCCTGCAGGCAGGAGAGCTGTGGCCGGACCTTCTCGTCGACGCCGCCGCCGATGTCGGTCAGGTCAAGCGTTTCGAACGGGCCGAGCCCCTTGCCGCCGCTGGCGGCCAGCACCAGGTGATCGAAAGGGCCGAGATCGCTGAAGAACCGGCGAACCTCGTCCGGCTTCGCGGCATCGAAGGCAGCTCTTTCGACCGCGCCGCCAAGGCTGTGCCATGCGTTGTCGAGCCTTTCCCGGTTGCGCCCGGTGATCGTCACCTTCATGCCCGGCCCGAGCAGCTTTTTCGCGGTGGCGAGGCCGATGCCGGAGGAGCCGCCGACGACCACGGTGTGACTGGTTTTCTCGATCATGAATTTTCTTTCTTCGATGTTGCGGAAGCGGGTGCGAGCCCGACTAGGCCGAGGGTCAATTCGCGCAACTGCTGCCTCGCCTTGGCGTCATAGGCTTGGGCATCGGCGCGGGATTCTCTTTGGCCGTCGAAATAGAGGCCGCTTCGCCCTTCGAGCGCCGGCGACGTCGCGAGATTGATGATGGCCTCGGCGCCGGTTTTGACCGAACTCCACGGCGTGATGCCCGCCTGCCGCACCATCGTAGTGTTCATGTAGCTTGCCGGATGCAGGCTGTTGACGGTCACATTGGTGCCGTTCAGTTGCTCCGCCAGATCGATGGTAAACATGATCTGCGCCAGCTTGCTCTGGCAGTAGGCACGGACGCCGTCATAGGAGCGGGTCAGCATGACGTCGTCGAAATCGATCGCCTGCTGGCCTGCCGAGGCGACGTTGACGATCCGCGCCGGCGCGCTGGCCTTGAGCAGCGGCAGCAGCTCCGTGGTGAGCAGGAAGCCGGCGAGATAATTGACGGCAAAGCGCAGTTCGTAGCCGTCGGCGCTGACCTGCCGTTTGGAGTTGGGGCCGGCGGTGCCGACGCCGGCATTGTTGATAAGGATATCGAGCCGCTTGGTCCTTGCGCGCACGGCCTCGGCGAGGCGGCGGACTTCCGCCAGGGAGGAGAGATCGGCGACGAGAAGCTCGGCCTTGCCGCCGGCGGCTTCGATCTCGGCCACGATCGCCTTGCCCCTAGTCGCGTCGCGGCCATGCACCAGGATGCGGGCGCCGCCGGCGCCGAGCCTTTGCGCGACGACGCGGCCGACGCCGTCGGTCGACCCTGTGATGAGGATTGTCTTGTCTTTCAGTTCCATGTTCAGAGCCTCCGTCTCATCGTTCTGAGCGGAAAGATGGGGCACCAGCCACTTGCCAAACAGTTCAAACTTTATCCTGGTATCGATACTGCTATAATAGCGCCGATGGATTCCACCACGCACTCCGCCGAAGACAGCCGCCGCCGCGAGCTTGGCGCCTTCCTGCGCTCGCGGCGCGAAAGGCTGACGCCTTCGGCCACGGGCATCTCGACCGGCTTGCGCAGGCGCACACCCGGGCTGCGGCGCGAAGAGGTGGCGATGATCGCCGGCGTCGGCACGACCTGGTACACCTGGCTGGAGCAGGGCCGCGACGTTCGGCCGTCGGTGGAAGTGCTTACGGCGCTCAGCCAGGCGCTGCGCCTGGACGCGGCCGAGCAACGGCATCTGTTCATCCTTGCCGGCCGACCGCAGCCGGAGCGTCGCGTCGACGCGCCGGAAAAGGTCGATGGCCCGTTGCTGCACATGCTGCAGAGCCTGGTCCTGCAGCCGGCCTATGTCGTTGGGCGGCGCTGGGACGTGCTGGCCTGGAACTCTGCCGCGGCAGCCGTGTTCGGCGACTATGGTCTGCTGGAAGGCGATGCCCGTAACATCGTCCACATGGTTTTCACCAGCCCGCAGCATCGGCGCCTGCTCGTCGACTGGGAGGAATTGGCGCGTGCCGTGCTGGCGTCATTCCGGGCAGAAAGCGCCAGATATGTCGGCGATCCGGATTTCGAGCGGCTGATCGCGCTGATGACGCGCTCGAGCCCGGAGTTTCGCGCCTGGTGGCCGCTACGCGACGTCGCCCGCAACCTATCGGGTGTGAAGCATGTCAGGCATCCGATAGCGGGCGCCATGGCGTTCGAGCATATGAGCCTGTCGATCGATGACGGCTCGGACATGAAGCTGATCGTCTACACGCCGCTCGCCGAGCAGAACTCGATCGCCAAGCTCGAACAACTGCTGGAGACGCTTCCGGCCGAGCGGCGCAGCGCGTGAACCATCAAGGCTAGCCCTTCGGCTTCAGCCCCTCGATGAACAATTGCTCGAGAAATCTTGCGGCATCCTCGAAGCGGCCATCGCCGCCGCGGTCGGGGCCGAGCACGGCGCGGACCTGGACGTCGAAATCGGCATAATGCTGCGTCGTCGCCCAGATCGAGAAGATCAGGTGCCAGGGGTCGGTGCGGGAAATCTTACCGGCGCGCATCCAGCCCTTGATGACGTTGGCCTTCTCGTCGACCAGTGTCTTCAACTCGCCCTCCAGCATCGGCATGATGCGCGGCGCGCCCTGCAGGATCTCGTTGGCGAACAGCCGGCTCTCGCGCGGGAAGTCGCGCGCCATTTCGAGCTTGCGCCTGATGTAGCTGCGCAGTTCGGTCAAGGGATCGCCGATGTCGTCGAGTTCGCGCAACGGCGCCAGCCAGGTGTCGAGAAGCCGCTGCATCAGCGTCTCGTGGATGTCCTCCTTGCGGCGGAAATAATAGAGCAGGTTCGGCTTCGACATGCCGGCGGCTTCGGCGATCTGGTCGATGGTGGAGCCGCGAAAACCGTTGGTCGAGAAGACTTCGAGCGCCGCCTCGAGGATGAGCTCGCGCTTTTCCAGCTGGATGCGGGTGCGGCGAGGAGCGGAGCTTTCGACCGCCCCCGTCACCTCGAAAAACCTTCACTGCGAGGAGTGTCTGGACCAATTCTCTGGACCAGTTTTTCTCCGCCCTGTGGAGCGCACTTCGAAAGCCGCATTTCCGCTAGTAATCCCTTGACCGCTGATAAGGCGGTGCTAACGTTTGTCCAACCGGTCAAAAATTTGCGTAGCACGAAAACGTCGCGAAGACCAAGTGTTGGAAAGACCAAGCGTCAGCCGCACCGAAACAGGTTACAAGGGGAAGTCTTGGTCATGTCCAACCGGCTGAAAGTCACGCCGAACGATCTCAGCGCATTCTGGATGCCGTTCACGGCAAACCGGCAGTTCAAGCAGGCGCCGCGCATGATGGTGTCGGCCAAGGACATGCATTACACGACCAGCGACGGGCGCAAGGTTCTCGACGGCACCGCCGGCCTGTGGTGCGTCAATGCCGGCCACTGCCGTCCGAAGATCACCGAGGCGATTCAGAGCCAGGCGGCCGAGCTCGACTATGCACCCGCTTTCCAGATGGGCCACCCGATCGTGTTCGAGCTGGCGAACCGGCTGGTCGACATCGCGCCGAAGGGTATGGACCATGTGTTCTTCACCAATTCCGGATCGGAATCGGTCGAGACCGCGCTGAAGATGGCGATCGCCTATCACCGCGTAAAAGGCGAGGGCTCGCGCACCCGCCTGATCGGCCGCGAGCGCGGTTATCACGGCGTTAATTTCGGCGGCATTTCGGTTGGTGGCATCGTCACCAACCGCAAGATGTTCGGCACGCTGCTCGGCGGCGTCGATCACATGCCACACACGCATCTGCCGGAAAAGAACTCCTTCACCAAGGGCGTGCCCGAGCACGGCGCAGAATTGGCGAACGAGTTGGAGCGCATCGTCGCCCTGCACGACGCGTCGACCATCGCCGCCGTCATCGTCGAACCGGTTGCCGGTTCCACTGGCGTCATCCTGCCGCCGAAGGGCTATCTGCAGAAGCTGCGCGAGATCTGCACCAAGCATGGCATCTTGCTGATTTTCGATGAGGTCATCACCGGTTTCGGCCGTCTCGGCACGCCGTTTGCCGCGGACTATTTCGGCGTCACGCCGGACATCATGACCACCGCCAAAGGCGTCTCCAACGGCGTCATCCCGATGGGCGCGGTGTTCGTCAAGAAGGAAATCCACGACGCCTTCATGACCGGCCCCGAGCACATGATCGAGTTCTTCCACGGCTACACCTATTCGGGCAATCCGATCGCCTGCGCGGCGGCGCTGGGCACGCTCGACACCTACAAGGAAGAGGGGCTGCTGACGCGCGGCGAGGAACTGGCGCCGTACTGGGAGGACGCGCTGCACTCGCTGAAGGGCGAGCCGAACGTCATCGATATCAGAAACATCGGCCTGATCGGTGCAATCGAGCTGGCGCCGATCGCCGGCCAGCCGACGAAGCGGGCCTTCTCGGCCTTTGTGAAGGCGTTCGAGCGTGGTGCATTGATCCGCACCACCGGCGACATCATCGCGCTGTCGCCGCCGCTGATCATCACCAAGGGCCAGATCAACGAATTGATCGACCATGTGCGCGAAGTGCTGAGGGCGGTGGATTGAACCAGGTGCAGCTTTCCCTCCCCCTCGAGGGGAGGGTGGCCGCGAAGCGGCCGGGTGGGGTCGGTGCGGCAGCGCGCCAACCTGACCTTCGGCCGCATAGGTGTCTCTGATGCCCCGGACCCGCGTGAGCTTCGAAATGCGCCAAAAGGCGCGCGCGCTTCGAGTTCATGCGACCAAAGGCGAATCGCTGCTTTGGTATGAACTGCGCGAATTGAAATCGGCCGGCATGAAATTCCGCCGCCAGTGTCCGATCGGGCCTTATATCGTCGACTTTACTTGCCTTGCGGTAAAGCTGGTCGTTGAAGTCGATGGTGATCTGCACGAACAGGAGAAGGGCAAACGGCACGACGCCGTCCGTGATGCCTATCTGCGATCGCTTGGGTTCGACATCTTTCGCGTCGATGAGCCCGATGTCATAAACAGCGCTTGGCATGTCGCACAGGTGGTCAAGGAGAAGGTCGCGCGCATGTCAGCCGACCCCACCCGACCGCTTCGCGGCCACCCTCCCCTCGAGGGGGAGGGGGACGCTGGCGTGCCGCAACCAATGAGGTTTTAGAATATGGCCGCCCCCGGCGAGAATCTGCGAATCAATTCAGACCGTTTGTGGGATTCGATAATGGAGATGGCGAAGATCGGCCCTGGCATTGCCGGCGGCAACAATCGCCAGACCGTTACCGACGAGGATGGCGAAGGGCGGCACCTGTTCAAGCGCTGGTGCGATGAGGCGGGGCTCGAAATGGGCGTCGACGAGATGGGCACGATGTTTGCCCGCCGCGAAGGCACCGATCCCAGCCTGCCGCCGGTCTATGTCGGCAGCCATCTCGACACCCAGCCGACCGGCGGCAAGTATGACGGCGTGCTCGGCGTGCTCGGCGGCCTGGAGGTCGTGCGCTCGCTCAACGATCTCGGCATCAAGACAAAGCACCCGATCGTCGTCACCAACTGGACCAACGAGGAAGGCGCGCGCTTTGCGCCGGCCATGATGGCGTCCGGCGTTTTCGCCGGCGTGCTCGATCAGGCCGACGTTTATTCGCATGTCGACAAGGACGGCAAGAAATTCGGCGAGGAGCTCGAACGGATCGGCTGGAAGGGTACCGGGAAAGTCGGCGAGCGCAAGATCCACGCCTTCTTCGAATTGCACATCGAGCAGGGCCCGATCCTCGAGGATGAGGGCATCGACATCGGTGTCGTCACCCATGGCCAGGGACTGAAATGGCTGCAGGTGACGCTGACCGGCAAGGAGGCGCATACCGGCTCGACGCCGATGCCGAAGCGCCGCAATGCCGGGCTCGGCATGGCGCGCGTGATCGAATTGGTGCACGAGATCGCCATGGACTACCAACCCGACGCCGTCGGCGCGGTCGGCCATATGGAGGTTTATCCGAACTCGCGCAACATCATTGCCGGGCGCACCGTCTTCACCATCGACATCCGCTCGCCGGAAAAGGAGGTGCTGGACGCCATGGACGGCCGCATCCGCGAAGGCATCGACACGATCTGTGACGCGCTCGACATCAAATATCAAATCGATCAGGTCGGCCATTTCGATCCGGTCACCTTCGACGCGGGCTGCGTCAAGGCTGTGCGGGATGCGGCGGAGCGCCTGGGTTATACGCATCGCAACATCGTCTCCGGCGCCGGCCATGACGCTTGCTGGATCAACCGCGTTGCACCCACCGCAATGGTGATGTGCCCCTGTGTCGACGGTCTCAGCCACAACGAGGCCGAGGAAATCACCAAGGAATGGGCGGCGGCCGGCGCCGACGTGCTGTTCCATGCGGTGGTCGACACGGCGGTGATTGTCGTATGATGGGATAGCTGCCGCCTCGCAACGCCGCTCGCAAGAAGCGCGAAGAGAATAAGGGAACAAGAAAATGTCCAAAGTCATCAAGAATGGCACCATCGTCACCGCCGACCGGACGTGGAAGGCCGATGTGCTGTTCAAGCACGGCAAGATCATCGCCATCGGCCCGGACCTGCATGGCGACCACGAGTTCGACGCCACCGGCTGCTATGTGATGCCGGGCGGCATCGACCCGCACACCCATCTCGAAATGCCGTTCATGGGCACCTATTCGTCCGACGATTTCGAGAGCGGCACGCGCGCCGCGCTTGCCGGCGGCACGACGATGGTCGTCGATTTCTGCCTGCCGGCGCCGCAGCAGTCTCTGCTCGAGGCCCTGCAGATGTGGGACAACAAGACTTCGAAGGCGTCCTGCGACTATTCCTTCCACATGGCGATCACCTGGTGGGGCAAGCAGGTGTTCGACGAGATGGCCACCGTCGTCGACAGGGGCATTACCTCGTTCAAGCATTTCATGGCCTACAAGGGGGCGCTGATGGTCGACGACGACGAGTTGTATTCGTCGTTCCAGCGCTGCGCCGACCTTGGCGCGCTGCCGCTGGTCCATGCCGAGAATGGCGACGTGGTGGCGGCACTGTCGCAAAAGCTGCTGGCGGCGGGCAATAGCGGCCCGGAGGGACACGCCTATTCGCGCCCGCCGGAAGTCGAAGGCGAGGCGACCAATCGTGCCATCATGATCGCCGACATGGCCGGCGTGCCGCTCTATGTCGTGCATGTCTCCTGCGAGCAGGCGCACGAGGCCATTCGCCGGGCGCGCCAGAAAGGCATGCGGGTGTTCGGCGAGCCGCTGGTCCAGCACCTGACGCTGGACGAGAGCGAATATTTCAACAAGGACTGGGACCATGCGGCGCGGCGCGTCATGAGCCCGCCCTTCCGCAACAAATGGCACCAGGATTCGCTGTGGGCCGGCCTGCAGGCCGGGTCGCTGCAAGTGGTGGCGACCGACCATTGTGCCTTCACCACCAAACAGAAGCGCAACGGCGTCGGCGACTTCACCAAGATCCCGAACGGCACGGGCGGGCTCGAGGATCGTTTGCCGGTGCTGTGGACGACCGGCGTCAAAACCGGCCGGCTGACGATGAACGAGTTCGTCGCGGTGACCTCGACCAACATCGCCAAGATCCTCAACATGTACCCGAAAAAGGGCGCCATCGTCGAAGGCGCGGACGCCGACATCCTCGTATGGGACCCGAAGCGCAAGAAGAAGATCACGGCCAAGAAGCAGCAGTCGGTGATCGACTACAATGTCTTCGAAGGTTTTGAGGTAACCGGCCTGCCGCGCTTCGTCTTCTCGCGCGGCGAACTGTCGATCGAGGAAAACGAAGTCAAGGCAAAGCCCGGCCATGGCGAGTTCGTCGCTCGCGAACCGAATGCGGCGGTCAATCGGGCGCTGTCGACGTGGAAGGAAATTTCCGCGCCGCGCAAGGTGGAACGGACAGGCATCCCGGCGACGGGCGTTTGAGCTTGGCGAGCCAGGGAGCGATTATCTCAATGGCCGCGGTGATCCTTGCCGCCGGGCCGGCGGCGGCGGACGTCCTTGCCGGCTCCTTTGGCAATGAGGTCGGTTGCGTTGGTGTACGGCTCGGTTATCAGGACAGCGACGATTATGTCGTGCTGACCGCCGACGGCGTCGAAACCTATGGCAGCGGCTGCCAGTTCGCACAGCGACTGACGACGGCGCCTGGCACCCTGTTGTTGAGTTCCACCTGTTTCGCCGAGGGCGAGGAGGGGACGAGCACTGATGTCGTCAAGGTCATCAACAAAGGAGGGGACGGTTTCTTCGTGACCATTCCCGGCCTTGAGGAGATAGGGCCGCTGAAATCATGTTCGTGACGGTGCCGATGACGGCTGCTGCCTCGATGCCGGCGTCAGGCGACCAACCCGTCCAGTTCCGGCAGCAGGACGACGCTTTCCTGTTCGTTGGGGTCGGTGCGGGCGATGACCGCCGAGGCGGGGCTGTCGCTCAGATTGGCCGGCAGATGCGGCACGCCGGGGGGAATATAGAAAAGATCACCGGCCTTGACCACGATGTGCTGTTCGAGCCGCTCGCCATACCAGGTATGAACTTCGCCGGAGAGCACATAGATCGCGGTTTCATGGTTTTCGTGCATATGCGCCTTGGCGCGGGCGCCCGGAGGCATGGTCAGCAGATGCATGCAGATGCCGGACGAGCCGACTGTTTCGGCGGCGATACCGGCGAAATAACTCAGGCCCTGTTTGCCTTCATAAGAGCTTTCAGGGCGGATAAGATGGCAAGTGGGTTTGGGCGACATCGGGGCAACTCCGGGCGTCTATCTGATGCGACAAGGGCGAGCAGAACTGGGGCGAGTAAAACTGGGGCGAGTAGGACTGGGCGAGTGGAAAGCAACATCGGGGTAAAATCAATGGGATTCCGGCCGCGGCAGTGGCCGGAAGCGACAGGCTACGGCCGATGACGGGAGCATCGCCAACCGTTGTTTCGGCAAGCAAGCTTGGCCTGACCTTCCAGACCAATGACGGTCCGGTGCAGGCGCTGTCGAATGTCGACCTGACCATCGGCAAGGGCGAATTCGTGTCCTTCATCGGGCCGTCCGGCTGCGGCAAGACGACCTTGCTGCGCGTGATCGCCGATCTGGAGAAGCCGACATCGGGAGCCATTTCCGTCAACGGCATGACGCCCGAGCAGGCGCGCCAGAGCCGCGCCTATGGCTATGTCTTCCAGGCGGCCGCACTTTATCCGTGGCGCACGATCGAGCGCAATGTGGCGCTGCCGCTGGAGATCATGGGACTGTCGAGGGCGGAGCAGGCGGCGCGCATCAAGCGAACCCTCGACCTCGTCAACCTCAGCGGCTTCGAGAAGAAATACCCGTGGCAGCTTTCGGGCGGCATGCAGCAGCGCGCCTCGATCGCACGGGCGCTGGCCTTCGACGCCGACCTTTTGTTGATGGACGAGCCGTTCGGCGCGCTCGACGAGATCGTGCGCGACCACCTCAACGAACAGCTGCTGGAGCTTTGGGAACGAACCAACAAGACCATCTGCTTCGTCACCCATTCGATCCCCGAGGCGGTCTATCTGTCGACGCGCATCATCGTGATGTCGCCGCGCCCGGGGCGTGTCAGCGACGTAATAGAATCGACGCTGCCGAAAAAGCGGCCGCTCGATATCCGCGAGACGCCGGAGTTCCTGGCCATCGCGGCACGGGTGCGCGACGGGCTGAGGGCAGGGCACAGCTATGATGATTGAGGCGCAGGACAGGATTCCGGCTTCGCCTAACGACGAAGCGGCCACCCACGCCTTCGTCATCCTAGGGCGGAGCCGCCGCGAAGCGGCGCGCGCAGACCCTAGGATCCATGCCGTGACTTCGGCCGAAGGGCGCAAACAGTCGAGAATAAGCGCCACTCGGAGCGGTGCGCAGGGAGCCATTTTCCGCACCGTTGCGGAGCGGGAAGGTAACGGCATGGATCCTAGGGTCTGCGCCGCGTCGCTTCGCTCCTTGCTTCGCCCTAGGATGACGAAAGCGTGGTTGGGCGCTCCCTTTACGCACGCCGCTTCGCGGCTGCTCGGCCCTAGGAAGACGAAAGAAACGATTGCCGGGGCGAAAGTACCCGGCCTCCGCTTCGCTCCGGCCACCCTCTCCCCGTTGGGGAGAGGAGGGCGCCAAGCACCCGAGTGTCGCTAGATGGATAGCTTCCGCGACAAGCTTGTTCCGGTGACCTCGATTCTCCTGGGCGTCGTCGTCGTCTGGTACGTCATGGCTGTCATCCTCAACGCGCCGTTCCAGCGCGATCTCGACCGCCGCGCCAATCAGACACCGGGCATTGTGGAATTCATCGGCAAGACGCTGGCACAGCCGAAGCCGACGCTGCCGGCGCCGCATCAGGTGGCGGTAAATTTTTTCGAAAACACCTTTCTGCGCAGCATTACCTCGAACCGCAGCCTTGTCTACAATGCCTGGGTGACGCTGTCGTCGACACTGCTCGGCTTTGCCTTCGGCTCGGCGCTCGGCATCGTCATCGCCGTCGGCATCGTGCATGTGGCGACGCTCGACCGCAGTCTGATGCCGTGGATCATCGCCTCGCAGACCATTCCGATCCTGGCGGTGGCGCCGATGATCATTGTCGTGCTGGCGGCGGTCGGCATCACCGGGCTGATTCCGAAGGCGCTGATCTCGACCTATCTGTCGTTCTTCCCGGTGGTGGTTGGCATGGTGAAGGGGCTTCGCTCGCCCGAGCTCACCCATCTCGACCTGATGCACACCTATAATGCCAGTCCCTCGCAGACCTTCTGGAAATTACGGGTGCCGGCCTCGGTGCCGTTCCTGTTCACCTCGATGAAGGTGGCGGTGGCCGCCAGCCTGGTCGGCGCGATCGTCGGCGAGCTGCCGACCGGCGCCGTCGCCGGCATCGGCGCCAAATTGCTCGCCGGCGCCTACTACAGCCAGACGATCGACATCTGGTCGGCGCTGGTTGCCGGCTCGGTGGTCGCGGCACTGCTGGTTATGCTGGTCGGCATTGCCGGGCGCCTAGTCGACCGCGCCATGGGCGGGAGGCCGGCATGAGCTCCATCCTGAGCCTTTCCTCAATCACCCCTCGATCCTGGCAAGGGTATGCCGCGCTTGTCCTGCTTGTCGGCGCGCTGCTTCTTTGGCCGCTCGTCAGTGCTACGCCCGGTTACGGCATGGCGACTACGGTTTTGATTTTCATTTTGCTGCTCGTGGCAATCGAAGCCGACAACTTGCCACCGATGATCGGGGTGGTGTTGCTGTTCCTTGGCGCGCACGGCGCGGCGTGGATGCTGCTCGCCGGCATAACCGGCAATGAAGGCAGCGCTCGCGGCTCCTTCTATCTGCTGCTCGCCGCGGCGTGGTTTTTGGCCTGGCGCTGCGTAACGGTCTTGTCGTCGTTTCGCCCGACATCGCGCTGGGCGTCAACCGCCCTGCGCCTGATCATTCCGGCCATCTTCGGCGCCTGGATCCTGATCATCTGGGAAGCGGTGACGCGTGGTGCCGGCATTCCCTTCATCCTGTTGCCGCCGCCAAGCGCCATCGGTGCACGCATCGTCGGCTCGCTGCCGGTGCTGGGGGCCGATGTCAGGCAGACCATCTTCAAGGCGGTCATCTTCGGCTATGTGGTGGGGAGCAGCGCCGGCTTCCTCGTTGCCATAGCCGCCGACCGCGTGCCGTTCCTGCGGCGCGGGCTTTTGCCGATCGGCAATATGGTGTCGGCGCTGCCGATCATCGGCGTCGCGCCGATCATGGTCATGTGGTTTGGCTTCGACTGGCAGTCGAAGGCAGCGGTGGTCATCATCATGACCTTCTTCCCGATGCTGGTGAACACCGTCGCCGGGCTTGCCGCCTCCGGCCATATGGAGCGCGACCTGATGCGCACCTACGCCTCGAGCTACTGGCAGACGCTGTTCAAGCTGCGGCTGCCGGCGGCGGCACCCTTCATCTTCAATGCGTTGAAGATCAATTCGACGCTGGCGCTGATCGGCGCCATCGTCGCCGAGTTCTTCGGCACCCCGGTGGTCGGCATGGGATTCCGCATTTCGACGGAAGTCGGGCGGATGAACATCGACATGGTGTGGGCGGAAATCGCAGTTGCAGCACTTGCGGGTTCGGTCTTTTATGGCGTGGTCGCTCTTTTCGAGAGAGCAATCACGTTTTGGCATCCCTCTGTCCGTGGTGGATAGGGGCGGTGGGTTTAGGGCGCTAACTTCAGAGGGTAAAAACATGAAAAGACTTGTTGTTTCGATGCTGGCCGGCGCGATGTCGCTTGCCGCGTTCCAGGCGATGGCCGCAGACAAGGTGACGCTGCAGCTGAAGTGGG
This sequence comes from Mesorhizobium sp. M0991, assembly GCF_040318915.1. Taxonomy (NCBI): domain Bacteria; kingdom Pseudomonadati; phylum Pseudomonadota; class Alphaproteobacteria; order Hyphomicrobiales; family Phyllobacteriaceae; genus Mesorhizobium; species Mesorhizobium sp. M0991. Next base: position 206,116 of record NZ_JAMYNE010000009.1, on the reverse strand, counting down.
TCACCCAGGCACAGTTCGCCGGCTATTATGTCGCCAAGGCCAAGGGCTTCTATGACGCCGAGGGCCTCGACGTCGACATCAAGCCCGGCGGCCCGGACATTGCACCGGAGCAGGTTATTGCCGGCGGCGGCGCCGACGTCATCGTCGACTGGATGGGCGGTGCGCTGGCTGCGCGCGAGAAGGGCGTGCCGCTGGTCAACATCGCCCAGCCGTTCAAGAAGGCCGGCATGGAGCTGGTCTGCCCGAAGGACGGCCCGATCAAGACGGAAGCCGACTTCAAGGGCCACACGCTCGGCGTCTGGTTCTTCGGCAACGAGTATCCGTTCTATGCCTGGATGAACAAGCTTGGCCTCAAGACCGACGGCGGGCCGGACGGCGTCACCGTGCTCAAGCAGAGCTTCGACGTGCAGCCGCTGATCCAGAAGCAGGCGGATTGCATTTCGGTCATGACCTATAACGAGTACTGGCAGCTCATCGACGCCGGCTACAAGCCGGAAGAGCTAACCGTCTTCAACTATTCCGCCATGGGCAACGATCTGCTCGAAGACGGGCTCTATGCGTTGGAGGACAAGCTCAAGGATCCGGCCTTCGAGGACAAGATGGTGCGTTTCGTGCGCGCTTCGATGAAGGGCTGGAAATACGCCGTCGACAATTCCGACGAGGCGGCCGGCATCGTCATGGACAATGGCGGCCAGGACGAGAACCACCAAAAGCGGATGATGGGCGAAGTCGCCAAGCTGATCGACAATGCCGATGGCAAGCTCGATCCGGCGACCTACGAGCGCACCGCCAAGGCGCTGCTCGACCAGAAGATCATCAGCAAGGAGCCGACCGGCGCCTACACGACAGCGATCACCGACAAGGCCATCAAATAGGGCTGTCAAACTGGCTTGTAGCGGAAAAGGGGCGGGTGACCGCCCCTTTTTAGTGGGGTAAAATGAACGTTACCCGCGGAAACATCCGCTCGCAAAATCGTTGTGCCGGTGCATCCAACTCAAGGATGTCACAACGGAGGTTTCCATGCGCATCCAGTCCTTCACGCCGATGCTTTCGGCGCTGGCCATTTCTGCAGCCATCTTCTCGGTGTCACCGGCCCTGGCCGAAACCGTAAAGATGACGGCGACGCTCGATGGTGCTCAGCAGAACCCGCCCGTCACCACGAAGGGCAAGGGCACCGCCACGCTCAGGTTCAACACCGCCACCAAGAAACTCAGCTGGACCGTGAGATATTCCGGCCTCAGCGGACCGGCGAAGGCCGCACACATTCACGGCCCGGCGGAAAAGGGTCAAAACGCCGACCCGGTGGTACCGTTCGAAGGCAAGCTGAAGAGCCCGATCAAGGGTTCGGCGACATTGACCGATGCCCAGGCCACCGATCTTGAGGCGGGCAAATACTACGTCAACATCCACACCGCGGCCCACGCGGACGGCGAGATCCGCGGCCAGATCGAGAAGGCCGAATAGGCAGATCACGACGACAAAACAGGGCAACTGCCCTGTTTTGTCAGGCCTTGTCGCGAATCTGGGTCATCGTGCGGGTCGGCGTGATGGCTTCGGGGTCGAGCCTGATCTCGACGATCGACGGCTTGCCGCTGGCCCGCGCCCGCTCGAAGGCCGCCGCGAAGTCGGCGGTCTTTTCCACGGTCTCGCCATGGCCGCCATAGGCGCGGGCCAAAGCAGCAAAGTCGGGATTCCTCAAATCCGTAGCGACGACGCGTCCGGGATATTCGCGCTCCTGATGCATGCGGATGGTGCCGTAGATGCCATTGTTGACGACGATGACGATGATCGGCAGCCCGTATTGCACGGCGGTGGCGAATTCCTGGCCGTTCATCAGGAAACAGCCGTCGCCGGCGAAGGCGATCACGTCGCGGTCGGGGAAAAGCTGCTTGGCGGCGACCGCCGCCGGCGTGCCGTAGCCCATTGAGCCTGACGTGGGCGCGGCTTGCGTGCCGAAACGCCGGAACCGATGGTAACGATGCACCCAGGTGGCGTAGTTGCCGGCGCCATTGGTGAGGATGGCGTCGTCCGGGAGCATCGTTTCGAGATAATTCATGATCGGCCCCATCTGGACGGCGCCGGGCCCACTTTCCGGTGGCGTCGACCAGTCGAGATACGCGGCATGCAGCTTCGCTGCCTCCGCCGCCCACACCGGCGTTGCGGCCGGCTTGCGTCTGGCAAAGGCTTCGACGAAAGCGGCAGGCGAGGCATTGATCGCCAGCGCCGGCCGGTAGACGCGGCCGAGTTCGCCGGCGTCGGCATGGATATGGACCAGCGTCTGGTCGGGGTAGGGGCTCTTCAGCAGCGTGTAGTCGGACGACGGCATCTCGCCCATGCGGCCGCCGATCAGCAGCACAAGGTCGGCCTGCTTGATGGCGGTTGCTACCTTGGGATTGATGCCGATGCCGACATCGCCGGCATAGTTTGGGTGGAGATGGTCGAACAGCATCTGGCGGCGGAAGGAGCAGCCGACCGGCAGCGACCAGGCTTCGGCTATCGCCCGCATCCGTGCAACGGCCTCCGCGTCCCAGCGCGTCCCGCCGAGGATGACGAAGGGCCGCTTTGCCTTGTTGAGCAACACTTCCAGCGCGTCGAGCTCGATTTCGCCAGGCCGCGTCTCGACAGGGGTGTAATGCCGGGCTTCCGGTGCCTCGGCGAGGCTGGTCAGCATGTCCTCGGGCAGCGAGATGACGACCGGGCCGGGCCGGCCGGACGTCGCCACCGAAAAAGCGCGTGTGACAAATTCGGGGATGCGCGCGGCGTCGTCGATCTCGACCACCCATTTGGCGATATCGCCGAAGAACCTGACGTAGTCGACCTCCTGGAATGCCTCGCGCCCCTTGGCGTGGCTAGCGACCTGGCCGATGAACAGGATGAGGGGGACTGAATCCTGCATGGCGATGTGGATGCCGGCCGAAGCATTGGTGGCGCCCGGGCCGCGGGTGACGAAGCAGATGCCGGGCCTGCCGGTCAGGCGGCCATGGCAGTCGGCCATCATTGCGGCACCGCCCTCCTGGCGGCAGACGATGGTGCGGATCGGTGAATCATGCAGCGCGTCGAGCACCGCCAGATAGGATTCGCCGGGCACGCAATAGATACGGTCCGTTCCGTTGGCTTCGAGCGCATCGACGATGAGTTGTCCGCCGGTCTTCATTTTCCTGACCTCTCCAGTTCGGCAAGGATTTCTTCGGTGTGTTCGCCGAGACGCGGCGACGGGCGCTCATAGACCAGCGGCGTGCCGGACATGACCATCGGCGCCCGCACCGAGGGCAAGAGATTGCCATGGCCGTCATCGAGGTCGAGCCGCATGCCGCGCTCGATGGTCTGCGGGTCGGCAAACATCTGGCCGATGTTGTTGATAGGGCTGGCCGGCACTCCGGCTGTCTCGAGTCTGGCCAGCAGCGGGTCGCGATCGAAGGCTTTCAGCGCCTCGATCATGTGCTCGCGCAGCTTCGCCCGGTTGGCGACGCGGGCGGGATTGGTGGCGAAGTCAGGGTTCGACGCCAGCTCGTCGAGACCGACGGCAGCGCAGAACTTTGCGAACTGGCCGTCATTGCCGACCGCCAGGATGATGTGGCCATTTTTCACCGGCACCACTTCGTAGGGCGCGATGTTCATATGCGCATTGCCCATCTGCACCGGCGATTGTCCGGAGACGAGATAGTTGAGGTTCTGGTTGCCGAGCGTCGAGATCTGGGTGTCGAAGAGCGCCATGTCGATATGCTGGCCTTTGCCGGTCTTCTCGGCATGGCGAAGGGCCGCCTGGATGGCAATGACCGAATAAAGCCCGGTGAAAACATCTGAAATAGCCACGCCCGCCTTCTGCGGTTCGCGGCCGGCTTCGCCGGTGATCGACATCATGCCGGCCATGGCCTGGATGATGAAATCATAACCGGCGCGCGGGGCGTACGGTCCCGACTGGCCAAAACCGGTGATCGAGCAATAGATCAGCCGCGGGTTGATTTTCTTCAGGCCGTCATAGTCGAGGCCGTATTTCTTCAGTCCGCCGACTTTGAAGTTTTCGATCAGCACGTCCGATGTCGCGACCAGTCGGCGCACCCTCTCGGCGCCCTCGAGCGTCGAGAAATCGATGGCGATGGAGCGCTTGCCGCGGTTGCAGGAATGGTAATAGGCGGCCGAAAGGTTCTCGCCGTCATGGCCGATGACGAAGGGCGGTCCCCATTTGCGGGTGTCGTCGCCGCCGTCCGGGCTTTCGACCTTGATCACGTCGGCGCCGAGGTCGGCAAGCAACTGCCCGGCCCATGGCCCGGCAAGGATGCGCGCGAGTTCGATGACGCGGATGCCTTTGAGCGGAGGCTCAGTCATGGATCACCATGGTTGGTCGAAAGCGCAGGCTTAGATCTTTTTTGTGCATGTCGTTATCCCAAAACCGCTGCGCACCCTCGGGTCGAGCCCAAGGGCATGCTTTGGGCGACATCCCACTATCAATCCCGGGTGCCGCTGTCACGGCCCTTGCAATGGGCCAAGTATCACTGTGCCCTCAGCACACGGTCGGCCCAGGCGGCAAAATCCTCCATGATGATGTCTCGATTGATCTCGTTCAGGCTTTCGTGGCGGGTTTCGGCGTAAACCTTTGAAACGAGATTCGAAAAACCCATCATGTGCATCCGGCCGGCAAGATGGCTGACCGCCTTGCCGCCGTCCGAGGCCGGATCCTGCTCGCCTCCGACCAGATTGACGAACAGGTCGCGCCGCACGCCGGAAAAATTGCGGTCGCTGCCGCAATGCAGCGTCATCTTGACGATGTCCTGCCACATCGACACCGATGCGTCCCAGCCGCAGAGCGGGTCGGCGATGTATTTCTCGACTTCAACGGCATCGCGCGACAGCCAGTCGAACGGCGTCCGGCGATTGGGCACCGCCTTGCCCCAGGCCCGGAACGTCAGCCGGGGCAGCATGCGCGACGGCACGTCTGAGCCAAGCCGGAACTTTTCCCAACCAAGCATGGCCAGCGCGATTTGGCCGAGCAGTCCGGCCGAGAAATTGCCGTTCCAGATCGCGGCGGCATGGATGCGCGCCGAGTTGCGGAGGACAAAGTTCAGCGCGACCGACGCGCCCAAGGAATGGCCGAAGACGATGACCGGCAGGCCAGCCCTTTCCCTGGCGATCAGATCGTGGACGGCGGCGACATCGGCGATGACCTTGGCACCGCCATTCGCATCGGCGAACCTGCCAGGTGGCGCGTCGGGCGCCTTGGTGGCGCCGTGGCCACGGTGGTCGTGCGCGAAGACCTGGTAGCCGCGCGCGCCGAGGAAATCGGCGAAGCGGGCATAGCGCGCGGCGTGTTCGGCCAACCCGTGGTTGATCTGAACGATGGCGCGCGGTTGGCCGATGGCGTGTTTCACATAAAGGTTGAGCTCGGCGCCGGTCGGCGATCGAAGCACAAGCTGTTGGTCGAATGACATCGCCGCGTCGTCTCCAACGCCCCGACACGATACCGGACGCGAGTTTTGTTTGCGCCGGCGCCGGTTTTGCGTCAATCCGGCGTGACCGATTTGCGCGCTGACGTTTACCGCACGTTCGCAATTCTGACATGGTGGCATCGGCAGTCTGTTGCCGCAGTTTTTCAGCCGAGGGACCCTTATGCGGACAGGTTTTGTTTTCGGATTGGCGCTTGCGGCCGTGCTGCTTGCCGGCGCGGCGCGGGCCGATGTGAAGATGACCGGCGCTTTCGTCGCCGATACCGCCTGTCCGGCAACGCAGGCGATCAAGAGCGGCAAGAATCCCGGCAACATCTCGACCGCGGCTGGCCAGAGCTATGATCTCCTGGCCGGCAACAAGGACGCGCCCACGCACTATCTCATTCGCGTGCCGGGCGCCGATCCGGAGCGCCGCTGGGTCAAGACCGGCTGCGGCCACGTTTCGGGCGGCAGCGCATCGACGATGCCGGCTGCACCGGCGCCTGCCGATCCGAACAAGCCATCGGCGTCCGGAAAACCGGAATATGTCTTCGCGCTGAGCTGGCAGCCGGCTTTCTGTGAGACCAAATCCAGCAAGGCCGAATGCCGGGCGCAGACCGCCGCCGGTTTCGATGCGACCCACTTCACCTTGCATGGGTTGTGGCCGCAGCCGAATGGAAATTTCTATTGCCAGGTCGCGGCAGGCGACAAGGCGAACGACGATCCGGCGCACTGGCGGGATTTGCCGCCGGTCACGCTGGACCCGAATACGCGGTCGGAACTCGACCAGGTGATGCCGGGCACCGCATCCGCCCTCGAAAGGCATGAATGGATCAAGCACGGCACCTGCTACGGCAAGAGCCAGCAGGAGTATTTCTCCGACGCCTTGAACCTGATGCGCGCGGTGAACGCTTCGCCGGTGCGCGATCTCTTCACCAAGAACATCGGCAAGCAGCTCACGTCCGATCAGATTGCCAGCACCTTCGACAGTGCCTTCGGCAAAGGCGCGGGCGACCGGGTCCGCGTATCCTGCGTGGTCGATCCCTCGAGCGGCAGGCGGCTGATCGGCGAGCTGACGCTCGGCCTGGCCGGCCCGATCGCCTCGAACGCCTCGCTCGGTGCCCTGCTGCTTGCCTCGGCACCGACAACCAAGGCCGGCTGCCCGAAGGGCACGGTCGATGCCGTCGGGTTCCAGTAGACAGGCCGAACGCAACTGTCGCTTTGCACCGGGGATGGTATGATCCCTGGGCATCATTCGTAGGGGGTGGCGATGAGTGGCATGACGAGCGGCGCGCTGGCGCGGCTGGCGTTCTGGGCCAAGGGCATGACGGCGATCCGCGACGGCCATATGGAGTGGCCGGGCTTTTCCTACACCGAAGTGGAGTGGGTGCGCATGACCACGCTTGCCAAACCCGTCGGCGGCGGCACCTACCAATTGTTCACGCTGGTCAACGCGGCGATCTTCATCGCCATTGCTGCGCTCGGGATCTTCGGTGTCTTCCTGCCGCTGGCGGCGCTGCTGTTCCCGGTGCCGGCCGAAACCAGTGCGCTCAAGTTTTCGCTGCTCCTGGCGGCATGCGCCTTCCTGATCATCGGCATCGGCCTGCCGATTTCGCTGAGTCTTTCGACCGCACTGGTGGCGCCGAAGTCGCTACGTGCCGCGCTCGTCGCCGTGCCCGGCGACCAGGCGCTTGCCGCAAAAGTGTCATGGCAGATCAACCGGATCACGCTCGTGCTCTGCGGCCTGCTGATGCCGGGCATCCTTCTGTTCATTGCCTACGACATCGATGCCGGTCCGATTATTACCGCGTTGAAATGGCTGGCGATCGCGCTGATGGCGATTTCGGTTGCGATCGGCGGATGGCAGCGGCGCAAACGATCCTGATTGAGCCAATCGGAGGCCAGGGTAGCGTTACGCGCCGGCGCTGCGCTCCGGCCTGGTCCATGTGTTGCGGCCGTCTGCTTCGTTGCCGCCCGGTTCGCCGACAACGCGATCGCGTCCGGTCGATTTGGCCTTGTAGAGACGCTGGTCGGCGAGCGCAAAGAGATCGGCAAGGCAACGGGTCGTCTCGCTGACTGTCGAGATGCCGGCGCTGACGGTGATGTCGAACCGGCTGGTGCTTGCGGACGTCTTGACCGCTTGCCTGACGGTTTCGCCCAGCAGTCTGGCGAGCGGCTGCGGACGCCAGCCGAGGATGGCGAATTCCTCGCCGCCGATCCTGAACAATTGATCTTCGGTCCCGACAAGTTCGCCAAGCAAAATCGCCAGGGCTTTCAGCACCTTGTCGCCCTCGGCATGGCCGAAGCGGTCGTTGATCGATTTGAAGTGGTCGACATCGATGATCAGCAGGCTGAGCGGCCTGGCGGTTCGCAGGCTGGTTGCAACGGCGGCCTCGCCATCGCTGTCGAAGCGCCCCCTGTGCAGCAGGCCGGTGAGGCCGTCGCGACCGACATGCTCGACCAGCGCTTCATAGCGCTCGCGATAGGTCAGCGTGTCGAAAATGTCGGAAAGCCCGCGCGGCGCCGGCACCTGCCGCGCCTCGAACCACCTGATATAGGCGACCAGCATAGTGCTGTAGACCAGGGCCGCTGCCATCTTGGCGAACCAGCCGCCAAAGAACACCGCCACCGGCGCACCGGTGACGAAATGCAGCGCCGTGAAAAAGCCTGCCTGGTCGAAGGTGAGCACGCAGGCGACGGAGACCAGGATGCGGGTGAAAAGCGCCTTGCGCAGATATTTGCCGAGCTTTTCATAGAGCAGGATGATCAGGATGGCGTCGATGAACAGCAGCGTCGTGCCCCACACCATCAGCCAGCCCATCTCGTCGATGAAGCCGATGTCGGGAAGCTTGCCGCCGGGCAGGGCGGCAATATCGTGCAGGCGCAGGATCAGCACGAGGCCGATCATCAGGGCATTGCCGAGCAGCAGGCCGTAGATGGGCTGCCGGACGGTTGCCGCGTCCTCCTTGATGTAGAGCAGGAGCAGCATGACCAGCTTGCCGGAAAACAGCACGGCCGAACCCGGCGATACCATGCCGAACGGCAGCGCGACGTAGAAGACGCTGGCGAGGTAGGTTTCCAGGAAATGCATGACGCCAAGAGCGCAGACAAAGACGCCGAGGCCGATGCGGCCCCTGAACCGGAAAAGCGTGACCATGATGCCGAAATAGAGAACCGCTTCGGCAAAAAGCAGGAAACTGTTCAGCACGGCCCGATCTCTCTCCCCGAAATCGCGGCTGCCAGCGATTTCCCATCCAACACTGTTTTGACGCGGAATGGTTAATGGGAGCTTTCGCAAGGGCGCCGGCACGAAATGAAGCGGCTAAGCGTTTGCGGGTGCGACCAAATCCGCTTGGGGCCAAAACTGTTTGCCGTTCGGGGCCGCATCGCTTACATAGCCCCCAACTTCCATTCAATCCGACATCAGTCGACTTTTCAGGGAAAGCGCGCGTGGCACGCCAGTTCATCTATCACATGGCCGGCCTCAACAAGGCCTACGGCACCAAGAAGGTGCTCGAGAACATTCATCTGTCCTTCTACCCGGACGCCAAGATCGGCATCCTCGGTCCCAACGGCGCCGGCAAGTCGACGATCCTCAAGATCATGGCCGGCATCGACAAGGAGTGGAGCGGCGAGGCGTGGCTGGCCGAAGGCGCGACCGTCGGTTACCTGGCGCAGGAGCCGGCACTCGATGCGAGCAAGACCGTGTTCGAGAACGTCATGGAAGGCGTCGCCGCCAAGACTGCCATCATCGAGCGCTACAACGAATTGATGATGAACTATTCCGACGAGACGGCCGACGAGTCGGCCAAACTCCAGGACGAGATGGACCGGCTCAACCTGTGGGATCTCGAACAGCAGGTCGAGATGGCGATGGAAGCGCTGGGCTGCCCGCCCAAGGACGCCGACGTCACCAAGCTGTCGGGCGGCGAGCGGCGCCGCGTCGCGCTCTGCCAGCTGCTGCTGCGCCAGCCCGACCTTCTGCTGCTCGACGAGCCGACCAACCATCTCGACGCCGAGACGACGGCGTGGCTGGAAAAGCATCTGCGCGCCTATCCGGGCGCGGTGATGATCATCACCCACGATCGCTACTTCCTCGACAATGTCACCGGATGGATCCTCGAGCTCGACCGCGGCCGCGGCATTCCCTATGAGGGCAACTACACCAAATATCTCGAAGCCAAGGCCAAGCGGCTCAAGCAGGAAGGCCGCGAGGACGATGCGCGCCAGCGGGCGATCGGCCGCGAGCGCGAGTGGATCCAGTCCAGCCCGAAGGCCCGGCAGACCAAGTCGAAAGCGCGTATCCAGGCGTTCCAGGACCTGCTGGATGCCGCCGACAAGCGGCGTCCGAGCGACACGCAGATCGTCATTCCGCATGGCGAGCGGCTCGGTAATGTGGTGATCGAGGTCGAGGGCCTGTCGAAGGGCTTTGGCGACACGCTTTTGATCGACGATCTTGAATTCAAGCTGCCGCCGGGCGGCATCGTCGGCGTCATCGGCCCGAACGGCGCCGGCAAGACGACGCTGTTCCGCATGATCACCGGCCAGGAAAAGCCGGACGCCGGCACCATCCGCGTCGGCGAGACGGTCAAGCTCGGTTATGTCGATCAGAGCCGCGACGCACTCGACCCGACCAAGACCGTCTGGGAAGAGATCTCGGGCGGCGCCGAAGTGGTCAAGCTCGGCAAGTTCGAAGCCAACACCCGCGCCTATTGCGCATCGTTCAATTTCCGCGGCGGCGACCAGCAGCAGAAGGTCGGCAACCTATCCGGCGGCCAGCGCAACCGCGTGCATCTGGCCAAGATGCTGAAGACCGGCGGCAACGTGCTGCTGCTCGACGAACCGACGAACGATCTCGATACCGAAACGCTGGCCGCACTTGAAGACGCGCTCGAGAGCTTCGCCGGCTGCGCCGTCATCATCTCGCACGATCGCATGTTCCTCGATCGTCTGGCGACGCACATCCTCGCCTTCGAGGGCGACAGCCACGTCGAATGGTTCGAAGGCAATTTCGAGGATTACGAGCAGGACAAGATCCGCCGGCTTGGTCCGGATGCGGTCAACCCGCACAGGATGACGTATAAGCGGCTGACGCGGTAAGACATTTACAGGGCGGCGAATTCTCAAATGATCTGAGGAACCAAGATGGCCGATTGGTCCGCCGCCCTCTACCTGAAATTCGAGGATGAGCGCACCCGGCCGGCGCGCGATCTGGTCGCGCAGGTGCCGGTGCACGCACCGCGCCGGGTTGTCGACATCGGCTGCGGGCCGGGTAATTCGACCGAATTGCTGGTCGAGCGCTGGCCGCAGGCGCAGATCAGCGGCTTCGATACGTCGCCCGACATGATCGAGAAGGCGAAGGCCGGCCTGCCCGGCGTCACCTTTGCCTTGGCGGATGCGGCGACGTGGCAGCCGAACGAACCCGTCGACGTGATCTTCGCCAATGCGGTGTTTCAATGGCTGCCGGAGCATCCGGCGGTCTTCCAGCGGCTGATGGGATTTTTGGCGCCCGGCGGCGCGCTTGCCGTGCAGATGCCGGACAATATGGGCGAGCCATCGCACCGGCTGATGCGGGAGACCGCGGCCGAGATGCCGTTTGCCGAAAAGCTCGGCGACGCTGCCCGCGCGCCGCTGCCGCCGGTCGCGTTCTATTACGACCTTTTGTCGCCATTCGCGGATCGGCTCGATATCTGGCACACGATCTACAACCATCCGCTGACCGATGCCGAGGCGATCGTGGAATGGGTGAAGTCGACCGGGCTGAAGCCGTTCCTCGATCCGCTCGATCAAGACGAGCGACAACTTTTCCTGAAGCGCTACACGGACAGGATCAGCGAAGCCTATCCGAAAATGGCAAGCGGCAAGGTGTTGCTGCGCTTTCCCCGTGTCTTCATCGTGGCGCGGCGTTCTGCCTAGAAACTCTTAGCTACACCCAAAAACAGCCAGCAGCGGATGCTTGACCGGCTTTCGCCGTCATGCGCATCTCGCTGGGGAAGGGATAACGGCCCTTCATGGGCCATTGGGGGGTGGATGATGACACTGAAAAAGCTCATTTTCGGCGGCAGCATTTGTGCGGCCGCTGTGCTTGCCTTTTCGATATCGGCGGAGGCCAAGCGAGCGCGCTGCTTCACCAGCGACGACGGCTATTTCTCGTGCAGCTACCGGGCGCTGGACGATGCCGGCAGCTTTCGCATCTCGGCGCCGGGCTATCCGACTTACGTCCTGGAGATCGACGGGCCGGGTTTTGCCTATGGCTATGTCAATCTCGGCCGCCGCAACGTGCCGCTGCCCGGGCAATTCGTGCGCAGCAACGATGACGGTGCCTGCTGGAACAACCCGCAGACCAATACCAAGCTCTGCGCCTGGTAAAGACCTTCCAGGGACTTGATTTAAGCCGGCATAAACTGGCTAGGTGCAAAAGAGGTTGCGCCGAGCTTATTGCGGCGTCGACATGAAGCCGCAACGCCTGCGCACGGGACGAACTGGAAATGCATCGCGTCATCATCAGCGGCATCGGCGTTGAAATCCCCGAAGCTTCGATCACCAATGAGGAGCTCGTCGCCAGCTTCAACAGCTGGGTGGACATGGAGAACGTCCGCCGCGAGGTGTCGGGCGAGCCGCTCCTGCAGAAATCGGACAGTGCCTTCATCGTCCATGCCTCGGGCGTCCAGACCCGCCATGTCATCGAACGGGAGGGCATCCTCGACCCGACCCGCATGGCGCCGCGCTTCCCGGCCCGGCCCGACGATGCGCTGTCGCTGGAGGCCGAGTTCGGCATCGCCTCGGCCGGCAAGGCGCTCGATCATGCCGGGCTGAAGCCCGGGGATATCGACCTGGTGATCTGCTCGGCCTCGCACCATCAGCGGCCCTATCCGGCTATCGCCATCGAAATGCAGCAGGCGCTGGGCACGAAAGGCGCCGGCTTCGACATGGGGCTTGGCTGCTCTTCGGCGGCGGCGGCGTTGCACATTGCGGTCAATCTGGTGCGGGCAGGGGCGCACAAACGCGTGCTGGTGACGACGCCGGAGATCATCACCGGCCATCTCAATTTTCGCGACCGGCAGACGCATTTCATCTTCGGCGACGCTTCCGTGTCGATGATCGTCGAGGGGCTCGCCCAGGGCGAGAAGCGGCCGGGACGCTTCGAGGTGCTCGACACGCGCGCCTGGACGCAGATGTCGAACAGCATCCGTACCAATCTCGGCTATTATACCCGCGCCACCCAGGACGATCCGTACATGATCGATCTGGAAGGCAATCTGATCAAGCAGATCGGCAACAAGGTGTTCAAGGAAGTCACCGTCGCCGGCCACAAGTTCATTGTCGAGTTCCTGGCCGAACACGGGCTGACTCCGCAAGCGATCCGGCGCTTCTGGCTGCATCAGGCCAATGCGCGGATGAACGCCATGATCCTGAAACTGTCGTTCGGCCATGACGTCGACCATGACCGCGCGCCGATGGTGCTGGAGCGCCTCGGCAACACGGCTGCCGCCGGTGCCATCATCGCCCTGTCGGAGAACCATGCCGATATGAAAGCCGGCGACTACGGCCTGCTCTGCGCCTTCGGCGCCGGCTACTCGATCGGCGGCGCGCTGTTGCGCATGCTCTGACTATTTCCGCGCGAACGGAACCAGCATCGGAACGCGCCTGGCATAGTCGTCGTAAGCGCTACCCAGTTCGCCGCGCAGAAAACGCTCCTCCAGCCTTGCCTTCATGACGATGCCGGCAGTGAGAAGAATGGCGCCGGCAACGCCCCAGACGGTGCCTTTCGCCGCCATGGTGGCGAGGATCGCCAGAAGCAGCCCGGTGTAGATCGGGTGGCGAACCAGCCGGTAGGGACCGGTGTCGATGACGCGGTGCTCTGCCTTGGCGGTGACCGTGCCCGACCACAGGCGGCCGAGATGCAGCCGCGCCCACCAGGCAAATGCCAGGCCTGCAGCAATCAGCGCGACGCAGATCCACGCTTCGGCAAGGTTCGGCGTCCAAAGCCTCAGCGGGCCGGCATAACCGTGCGCCGGGATGAAGAGCAGGATCGTGCCGACCACCAGCACCGCCCGGTAGGGCAGTTCGGCCTCGAAGCCGGCGCGTTTTTCGGCCCGGTCGGCCCAGAAGGCGGCCGCGGCCCATGAGACAACCCAGAGTAGCCAGAGCTGCGCGATTGCCGATGCGGGATGCATGATAACCTCCGCATAACCTCCGCGGGCTTAACCTGACCGATATTATCAACCGATGCAGCGCGGCAGCAATGCGGCACGCTTTTGCATGGGGCTGATTCAACCGGGAAGCTGGTGGTGCCGACCCGTATCAGCCGTCTTGATTGGAGCATCAACGCTTTCGACTGGACCCTATGAATCGACTTCGGCTAACTGCATCCGGTCGCTAGGAATGAAACCAATGCCGGATCTGTTTCCCGCAACCGGAAATCCGGTCGAGATCGTGCCGGCGCGAAAACTCGCCGCCAGGGTGGCGGCGCTCTATCTCGCACCATTCGATCGTTTTGAGACACGAGCGGTGGATGCGCTGCAACTCGGTTTCGACGGCATCGAGGGCGATTTCCACGCCGGCACGACGCGGCGCTCCGGCGGGCGGGAACCCTGGTATCCGCGCGGCACCGAGATGCGCAACGAGCGGCAATTGTCGATCGTCGCGGCGGACGAACTGGCAATCGTTGCCGAACGGATTGGCATTACCGAGATCAAGCCGGAATGGATCGGCGCCAATCTCCTGATCGAAGGCCTGCCGCGCCTCTCCATGCTGCCGTCTGGCACGCTGCTGTTCTTCAAAGGCGGCGCTGCCGTCAAGATCGACGCGCAGAATGGGCCTTGCCGCATCGCAGGGCGATCCGTCGCCGAAAATGCCGGGATGGCCGATCATGACGGCGGCGCGCTGCTGTTCCCGAAGGCGGCGAAGCGCTTGCGCGGGCTCGTAGCCTGGGTCGAGAAGCCCGGCACGATCACGGCCGGCGAGGAGATATCGGTGCGCGTGCCGGAGCAGTGGATTTACCGGGCCTAGTTGTTTTCCAGGCAAGGCGACTTTGCCGGTCACGGCGTATTTTGTTCTTGCTTTGTGCCGGCAGCTATGCTATTAATTTTGGTGCTGATTCGCACCGACGACCCGCCCACCGAGGCGGGTTTTTTGTTTTGAGGTTTCGAAGGTTCCGATGTTGCCGACGTGAGGTTGGCGGGACAGCGCCCCTCTCTGTCCTGCCGGACATCTCCCCCACTTGGGGGGAGATTGGCCGTCACGTCTCGATTTCGCTAATCACAACGGTGAAGAGCGCAGAACTCGACGCGTGTGCTTGCCATCCTCTACGCCTCATCCTCATCGTCGAGCAAACGGGTGGCGCGCCAGCGGGTCAGCACGATGTTGGTTTGCTCGATGACGAAGAACCGCGCGGAATCGCGGTCATAGCCTTCGGCGAGCAGTTTTTCGTAGTCGGTGTGGGCGTGGCGAATATGCGCAATCGTCGCCAGCCACACGGCAATGCTCGGCGGCAAGCTCTTCATGTGCACGGCGCCGGCATCGGCACGGATCTTTTCCATGTCGGCATAAGGCGCCAGCGGCAGAAGCGCTGTCAGCGCCTTGGCGATGGCGCGGCGGCGGCCGGTCGGGGCGCTCACTGCTCGTCCGATCTGGACGACTCGTTCCGCCCAGCCATGGTCGCCTCGGCGAAAGCATCGGTCGAGGCGAAATAGGGCTTGATGTCGATGACCGGCGTGCCGTCGAGCACGTCGATGGCGTCAAGCTCGACACGGCCGGTGTCGATGTCGAGTGCGACGAGCTTGGCAATATGCAGTCCGACAGGATTCGGCCGGGCAGGGGAGCGTAGCGAAAAGACGCCTTTCGGCTCCGTGGCATGGCGGGGTTTCTGGACAATCAGTTGCCGCGGCGCATGGTGCAGCCAAGACAGGATGACGACGTGGCTGGCACGTTCCAGCCCAAGCAGGCCGTCCCGATAGAGCGGATCGATCGTGAGAACCGCCGGCTGTCCCGTCTCCCGCGCTGCCTTCATGTTCTTGGGGCAGGTCTCCCGCGTGACCCAAGGCGAAGCGATGCGGCCGATGAAGACGACATGGCCATCCGGCGGCATCGTTGCCGGGTCGGTTTCCAGAAGCTTTTCGCCGCTGCGCGTTTCGAACATGGGTCTCGCCTCGATCATGCTTGCGGCCTTGCGCGGTCCGCCACGCATGCGTCATTTTCTTGTCCGGAAGCGACATAGCGCTTGCAAGCCTATCAAAACCGACATAAACATATGTTTATATCTTTTCAAAGAGAATGCTCGCATGCATGTCGCTCTCGACACGATGGTAGATACATTGAAGGCGGCTGCCGAATCCAGCCGGCTGCGTATATTGGCGCTGCTGTCGCGCGGCGATCTGACCGTGTCCGATCTCACCGAAATCCTCGGCCAATCGCAGCCGCGCGTCTCGCGCCATTTGAAATTGCTGCTGGAGGCAGGGCTGATCGGCCGCTACCAGGAGGGCTCGTGGGCGTTCTTCCGGCTATCGGATTCCGACTCCTCGCGCGATTTCGTGCTCAGGCTGGTTTCCGGCATCCGCGGCGCCGATCCGCAGGTCGAGCGTGATCTCGAACGGCTGGCCGCGGTCAAGCGCAAGCGGCAGGACCGGGCTGCCGAATATTTCTCGGTAAACGCCGCAAGCTGGGACCACATCCGCTCGCTGCATGTGCCGGACCGCGCGGTCGAAGCAGCCCTCATCAAGCTCGTCGGCAAGCGGCCGTTCCAGTCGATGCTCGATCTCGGCACCGGCACCGGACGGCTGCTCGAGATCTTTTCGCCGCTCTATCGGCGCGGTGTCGGCATCGACATGTCGCGCGAGATGCTGACGGTGGCGCGCGCCAATCTCGACAAGGCCGGCGTTTCGAATGCGCAGGTGCGGCAGGGCGACATTTTTGCGCCGCCGGTCGAACGCGACGCCTTCGATCTCGTTACCATCCATCAGGTGCTGCATTATCTCGACGATCCTGCCCGTGCCATCCGCGAGGCGGCTCGTCTGTTGCGCCCGGCCGGCCGGCTGGTGATCGTCGATTTCGCGCCGCACACGCTGGAGTTCTTGCGCGAGGAGCACGCGCATATGCGCCTCGGCTTTTCCGACCGGCAAATTGGCGACTGGTTTTCCGAGGCCGGCCTCGACCTCGAGGACAGCCAGGAATTCGAGCCGCGCGGCGGCAACGAGGCCAAGCTCACCGTCAAACTCTGGCTCGGCCGCGATCGGCGGATGCTGATTGCCGAGCCTTCCAACGACAGACAACCGGCCAATGCGTATCCGATAGGGGAAACAGCCTGATGAACCAGTTCCGCTTCTCCCGCCGCCCCGACATCGGCGACAAGGTCAGGGTTTCATTCGAGTTCTTTCCTCCGAAAAACGATGAGATGGAAGCAAGGCTGTGGGACACGGTCACCCGGCTGGAGCCGCTCAAGCCGAAATTCGTCTCCGTCACCTATGGCGCCGGTGGTTCGACCCGCGAGCGCACGGCCCGCACCGTCAAGCGTATCCTTAATGAAACGACGCTGACACCGGCGGCGCACATGACTTGCGTCGATGCGGCGCGTCACGAGGTCGATGCGGTGATCCGGGAATTCGCCGACATGGGCGTCAAGCGTTTCGTCGCCCTGCGCGGCGATCCGGCCGAGGGCGTCGGCGCGGCCTACCGGCCGCATCCGGAAGGCTATGCCAATGGCGCCGAACTGGTCGATGCGCTGAAGGGCGCCGGCGATTTCGACATATCGGTCTCGGCCTATCCGGAAAAACATCCGGAAAGCCCGGATTTCGCCACCGACTTCGACATGCTGAAGCGCAAGGCGGACAACGGAGCGACGCGGGCGATCACCCAGTTCTTCTTCGACAACGACCTTTATGAACGCTATGTCGAGCGGGCACGGCGGGCCGGCATCTACATACCGATCGTGCCTGGCATATTGCCGGTGCACAATTTCACGCAGGTCGCCAACTTCTCGGCGCGTTGCGGCGCCTTGGTGCCGGCATGGCTGGCCGAGCGCTTCGATGGGCTGCAGAACGACCCGCAAACGCATGCGCTGGTGGCGTCTGCCGTGGCCGCCGAGCAGGTGCTGGACCTTGTCGAGCGCGGCGTCGGCGATTTCCACTTCTACACGATGAACCGGGCCGATCTGGTCTTTGCCATCTGCCACATGATCGGCATCAGGTCGCACGAAGTCGAGGCGGCTGGATCCGCCGCGGCGTAAAGCGGCAAAGCCCCTTTTTGAAATGTCAAAGATCGGGGGAATGCAAAAGGCCGGGCAAAATGCCCGGCCTTTTCAATGGTTTGGAGTATTCGGTGCTGGTCTTCCCCCGCTCAGCGGCCTTATGGAAGGACGCCCATAATGAGGGCGCCGATGAATGCAAACGCAGCACAAATCATCAATGCGTTGATCGGCCTCGTCAGTCCCATGTCATAGCCTCCTCTTAAAGAGCTATGGCGAGAGTCTAGGGTCATTTGTGCCACAGGCAAGGAGAAACTTTGCTGCAATGCGACGAAATTGTGGAATTTGCGACCTGCCGTTTGCCGTTAGGCATTGAAACTCTTTGTCAAAAGCCGGCTCGGGACCTGTGAATAATTTGTGGCAAAGCCGGGGCATGGCAGCGCTACCGTTGGCCGAAATCGAATCGATTTCGAGCTGACATTTTGGGAACATGCATTAACGCCGCCCGAACAGGCGACCGTCGATGGTGACGAGGCCAAGCGCAATCAGCGCCATGCCGCCCAATTCGAACAGTTCGAGCCGCTCGCCCAGGAACAGGAAGCCGAGCAGGATGGCACTGGCCGGCACGATGAGCGTGACCAGCGAGGCGTTGGTGGCGCCGGCCGAGGCGACAAGGTTGAAATAGAGGATATAGGCGAAGGCGGTCGACAGCAGCGCCAGCGCCAGCACCGCCGCCCACACCGGCGGCGAGGCCGAAAACAGATTGGCGGTCCCGTAGGTGAACAGAACGACCGGGATCATGATGATGGTCGAGCAAGTCAATTGGCCGGTGGCAATGACCGGTGACGGCACACCCTTGAAGCGGCGGGCGATCATCAGCGCCACCGCATAGGAGACCGAGGCACCGATCAGCGCGAATTTCGCCCAGACCGGGCCGCCGAGCCCGGCGACGAGGCCGGGACCGATCATCACCGCCGTTCCCGCGATACCGAGGGCGATGCCAGCAAGCTTGTTCCATGACAGCTTTTCGTCGCTGGTCAGGGCGTTGGCGAGGATCAGCGTCCAGAACGGCGTCGTCGAATTGAGCACCGAGGCGACGCCGGCGCCAAGCTCGGTCTGGCCGGCAAAGATCAGCGAGAAAGGGATGACATTGTTGGCGAGCGCCAGCAGGAAGAACAGGCCGGCATGCGGCAAAGCGAGGCGAAAGGACGGGCCGCGAACCGCAAGATAGAGCTGAAGTGCCGCCGCCGCGATGGTGACGCGGAACAGCACCAGCACCAGCGGCGGAAGTTCCGCCACCGCAATGCGGGCAAAGAAGAACGAACCGCCCCAGATGGCGCCGAGCAGCAGAAGCTGCGCCCAGTCTTTGAGCACCATCGGCCCGCGCATTGTGGTGGTGGCAGCCATCGCCATTGATCGTCCTCCCAGACGAGATGCCTTGCTCTTCAGGCGTCTGTTCACGCCATACCCGATCCGGCCGCAAGGGCCACCCGAAACCTGAGCGATGGCCTAGCTCGCCCATAACCGGCGTACAGAAAGGCGTAGCGCCGCGAAGCCGGGGCGGCGAGACATAGAATTGTTTTCATTAGCCGCTAGCTTGGATTAATTGTGCGCAGCCTCAGTCAAGGGATTCGTCCATGCAGCGATTCGAAAATGCCCGCGAGGCAGCGCTGGCGCTGCGCCCGGACGATCCGATCTATTGCTTCCGCCCGCAGGTGCTGAAGGCGGATGCCAAACAGTTCATGGGCATGTTTCCCGGCAAGACCGCCTATGCGGTCAAGACCAATGGCGAGCAGATCGTGCTCAACGCACTGGTCGAGGCCGGCGTCAGCGCCTTCGATGTGGCCTCGCCCGGCGAATTCGCTGCCGTGCGCGCCGTCTCGCCGGACGCCGAGATGCTCTACATGCACCCGGTCAAGGCGCAGTCGGACATCAGGCTGGCGCTGGAAAAGTACGCCATTCGCGTCATTTCGCTCGACCATGAGGACGAAATCACCAAGCTGACCAGGGTGGTGCGGGCGCTCGACATCGATCCGGGCGCGATCACCGTGTTCGTGCGCATCCAGACGAAAGGCTCGGCGGCCTACGAACTGTCGAAGAAGTTCGGCGCCGGACCGGCCAATGCGGTGGAACTCGCCGAACGGCTGAACCGGACCGGCTACAAGGTCGGGCTGTGCTTTCATGTCGGCAGCCAGATCGAGGATCCCGACACCTATGAGCGGGCGCTGGCCTCCGCCGACTGGGTGCGCAACCGCGTCGGTTTCGACATTGCCGGGCTCGATGTCGGCGGCGGCTTTCCGGCCGAATATGGCCATGACCCGAACAGCCGCAAACCGGAAATGCCGTCGCTCGGCCAGATCATGTCGCGGTTATCGGGCGACCTCCAGGAGTACCAGTTCGACCAGATGCCGCTGGTGGCCGAGCCCGGCCGGGTGATCGTGGCGCGCTGCCTGTCGCTGATCGTGCGCGTGCTGCTGCGCAAGGGCAAAAGGCTCTACATCAATGACGGCATCTGGGCGTCGCTGTCGGATTCCTGGACCGGCAAGATCACGCTGCCGGCACGCTTCATCCCCGATCCCGCGATCCGCTCGCGCAATGGCGAGGACAAGACCATCGTGCCATTCAAGGTCTGCGGCGCGACCTGCGATTCCGTCGATATATTGTCGCGGCCGTTCTGGCTGCCCGAAACCGTCGATACCGGCGACTGGATCGAGATCGGCCACATCGGCGCCTATTCGCTGTCGCTCCGGACACGGTTCAACGGCTTCTATCCCGACACCTTCGTCGAGGTAGCAACGCCATTCGACGAAGGCGATGCGCCGCAGGGGTTTGCCAGCCTGGAGACGATGGCGGATTAGTTGATGGTGAATAGCGAATAGTGAATAGTGAATAGTGAATAGTGACTGGAAGTAGTTCTTGCGTTCCGTCCGCTTCGGTGAATTGTCACCATTCACCATTCACCATTCACCATTCACCATTCACCATTCACCATTCACCATTCGGCCCGCGTAGTCAGGCTACTCCGCCGCCGGCCTGGATGTTCTCGCCGGTCAGCCAGCGAGCCTCGTCGGAAGCCAGGAAAACCGCGACATCGGCGACGTCGCGCGGTGCTCCGATCCGGCCGAAGGGCGACATGCCGGCGGCCACGGCCCGGTCCCGCTCCGGAAGCAGGTCGGTGTCGGTGAAGCCCGGTGAAAGCGCATTCACGGTAACGGCACGCGGGCCGAGTTCGCGCGAGAGGACGCGGACGAACTGCTCGACGGCTCCCTTGCTGCCGAGATAAAGCGCCGTCTGCGTGAAGAACATCCTGGTTCCACCGGTGGAGACGGCAATGATGCGGCCACCGTCGCGAACGCGGCGCGCCGCTTCCTGAAGCGTGAAGAAGGTGCCCTTGGCATTGGCGCCGAAGACGTGATCGAAGTCCGCTTCGGTGGCCTCGACGAGCGGCTTTATGACGGCGACACCGACATTGGCGACGACGATGTCAATCGGCCCCATCTGCCGTTCGGTTTTGTCGAACAACTTGCGAATGTGGAGGATGCTGGAGACGTCCGCTTGGATGGCGACGGCTTTTCCGCCATTCCCTTCAATGGCGGCAACGACTTCCCTGGCTGCCTTCTCGTTGCCGACATAGTTGACGACCGCGGCAGCACCCTTGGCCGCGAACCCCTCCGCGATGGCGCGTCCGATGCCGCGCGAGCTACCGGTCACAAGTGCGGTTTTGCCTTCAAGTGGACGATGCATGGCTGTTCCTTCGTCTGACTACGGTCGCCTCGATCGAGCGGCGTTCCGGGGAAAAGCTAGGAGCATGCTATTGCTCAGAGAATAGCCTATTATCTAACTGACTTGTTAAGCCTGAGGTACATAATGCGAGGAAGCGAGTTTTCCGAACTCACGGCATTTGCAACAATTATCGAAGAGGGCAGCTTTGTCCGCGCCGCGGGCAAGCTCAGGATTTCGCCTCCAGCACTCAGCCAGACGATACGCGGGCTGGAAGAGCGTCTCGGTGTCCGCCTGCTCAACCGCACAACGCGCAGCATGTCGCCGACCGCTGAGGGCGAGAAGCTGTTTGCCCGCATCGCATCGGCATTCAGCGAACTGGAAGGGGCCGTCGCGGACGCTCATGCATCACGCGGCCGGCCAGCAGGCTCGCTGCGCATCAATGTTCCGCGCATCGCCGCCACGCGTTTCATCGCGCCGATCCTCGGCGATTTCCGCCGCGCCTATCCCGATATCGCCCTCACAATCATTGTCGACGACATGCTCACCGACATCGTCGAGGGCCGCTTCGATGCCGGAATCAGACTGGGTGAGCGGCTGCACAAGGATATGGTGGCGGTGAAGCTCAGCGAGGAGCTCGAGATGGCTGCAGTGGCGGCGCCGAACTATCTGGAGCATCACCCGATACCCCGTCACCCCGCGGACCTGCATCAGCACCAGTGCATCAATTTCCAGTGGCCGAGCGGCGGCAATCTCTACCGCTGGGAGTTCGCCCGAGGCCAACGTGCCCTGGAAGTGGCCGTCAGCGGTGGCCTGACGGTCAACGATACGGACCTGATGATCGGGGCGGTTCTGGATGGGGTCGGCGTGGCTTACATGCTGGAATACCAGGTCCGGCCGTGGATCGAAGCGGGAAAGCTAATCCGTGTTCTCGAAGCCTGGTCGCCGAGATTTCCGGGTTTTTATCTATATCACGCAAGTTCCCGGCAGGTTCCCGCGCCGCTGCGAGCCTTTATCGATTTCCTGCTTGCCTAGCAGTGATGTGAAAATAGTGAATAGTGAATAGTGAATAGTGAATAGTGAATAGTGAATAGTGAATAGTAGTAGCTCTGGTGTTCAGTGCGGCTCCGGTGCTATTCCATTTACAATTCACAATTCACAATTCACAATTCACAATTCACCATTCACAGTCTCGCCAGCAGCTCGAGCGTCGGCCAGCCGTCGACCGGCAGGCCCAGCCGCATCTGCTCCTTGCGGATCGCTTCGCGGGTGTTGGTGCCTAGAATGCCGTCGACGGTGCCGACGTCATAGCCTTTCGCCTCGAGCTTGGTCTGTAGCGCCTTCATCTGGTCGCCGTTGAGGCCGGGTTCGGGGTTGCGCGGATCGAATCGCGGCGCGCCCCCCAGCCGGGCGGCAAGATTTGCCGCGGTCAGGGCATAGGTGAAGGATTGGTTCCACTCGAGATAGACGTCGAAATTGTCGTAGGTGAGGAAGGCTGGCCCGTTGCGACCCATGGGCAGCGCCAGGCCGGCCTTGAGGCCGTTGTCGAGAAGCGGCGTGCCGTCGGGCCTGGTAACGCCCCACTGGGTCCATTGCGTCAACGGCAGCTTGTTGGTGCGCCCCGTTTGCTCCCACGGCAAATCGTCGGGAACACGGACTTCCTCGATCCAGGGCTGGTCGCGCTTCCAGCCACGCGACTGGATCTTGCTGGCCGTGCTCATGATCACGTCCGGCGCGCTGCCGCGCAGGTCGACCAGGCCATTGCCGTCGCCGTCGACGCCGTGACCGAGATAGTCGGAAGGCAACATCTGCGTCTGGCCGATCTCGCCGGCCCAGGCACCGGTCACGTCGGCCGGCACCACGCCGCGATCGATCAGCATCAGCAGCGGCACGATCTGCGGCCGGAACAACTGCGGGCGGCGGCAGTCATGCGAGAGGCTGACCAGTGCGTTCAGTGTGTGGAAATCGCCTTGCACGGCGCCAAAATCGGTTTCCAGGGCCCAGAAAGCGGCGATGACCGGCGCCTGCACGCCGAATTCGCGATCGGCGCGGGCAAAGATCTCGGCATACTTTTGCAGGTTGGCCGCACCTTGCTTCAGCCGATGCGACGAGATCATGCGGTTCGAGAATTCGATGAAGGTCTGGGTGAAGACGCCCTGGGCGCGGTCGCGTGCCAATGCCTTCTCATCGAGGGTGGCGTTTTCCAGCGCATCAAGGCCGGCAGCGCCGACGCCCGCCGCCCTGGCCTCCGCCGCCACGCCCTGCTTCCATGCCTCGAAATCGCCGCCGCATTGCTGTGCCGCGGCCGGCACGGCGGTCAGGAGCAGCGCCGCGAGAAATCCAAAGCGCGATCGCATCGCCATCCTTCCGAGAAGATTACCAGCGGTTGCGGGCATTCGTCATTGGCTGTGTCGAAAAGCAGGCGGCAGGCCTGGTGTCAACGGGTGTTCTGCCGCAACCACTCCTTCCACGCGGCTTCGGAGCCGTTGAAGACGTTGATGTCGGCGTTTCCGGCCATGCCCGGCACGACGCCCGTTCCGGTATACTGCCAGAAGGTGAAGGGATGGCTGCCGTATTTCTGGCGCGGATGCCCGGCGACGGAGCGCAGCCAGTAGGGGTAGCCGGGGAAGCCCGATAAACCATTATCTTCGAAGAAGTCGACCGACGTATAGATGATCGGCTTCTTGCCGTAGTGTTTTTCGACGATTTCGAGGAATGTGCTCATCTCGCTGCGTACCGTGGCGGGATCGGGCCGCAGCTTGCAGGTCGGCGATTTCGGGTTCCATTCCATGTCGAGAACCGGCGGCATCGCCGAACCGTCTTTGGGCACGTTCTGGATGAACCAGCGCGCCTGGGTAGCGGCGGGCGTGCAAAAGTAGAAGAAATGATAGGCGGCGCGGGGGACGCCTGAGGCCTTGGTGCGGCTCCAATGCTCGTTGAAAGCTTCATCGAACCGGTCTCCGCCTTCGGTTGCCTTGATGAAGGCGAAAGAGATGCCGCTGGCCCTGGCCGCCGGCCAGTCGATCGAGGTCTGGTATTTGGAGACGTCGGTGCCGTGGACGGCATAGCTCCACGGTGCGCCGCTGTCCCATTCATGCGGGTCGGAATCGGCAAAACGCGGCGCGCGTACCGCAACCGTCGGGGCGCTGGATGACGACAGCGATGGCGTCAGATCCTCGACCGTCGAGCAGGCACCAAGCAGCATCAGCGTGATGAGGACCGCGAAACGGCGCATCGCTACTTCCCGAGCCGGTTTCAGCCGGCCGCTGATGGGTCTTTCCGCGGGTGGCCCCTCGACCGGGCGCGGCGTGTCTGAAACCGACTTACGCGATGCGCCTTGATCTTCGTTTCATGCGTTCCCAAACCGTTGCGCGGTTTTGGGACGCACGCATTCAAGCCCCGCCGGACGGTCACCCCACAGGATCGCCCGGTCTGTCCCAAGCGCGTCGCTTCGACGCGCTTAGATCTCTGTCTATGCATGTCCTTGTCCCAAAACCGCTGCGCACTTTTGGGCGACATGCACCTGTGATCGCCGATCATGGTTGATATTCGGTTGACGGCGCTCGACAAGAGCCGCGATTTTGCCGAAACAATGGCGGCAAATCGATGACGTAGATCGAGCGCGCCGGGGGAACTCAAAATGCAGATCCTTTTGAAGTTCGTCAAATGGCTGCTCGGCCTGGCTGTGCTGGCCGCCGCGGTACTCGCCGGCTGGCTGTATTTCGCCCCGCCGGCACTGATCCGCGTTGGTTCCGGCTATGCGGCCAAGATCGTCTGCTCGAACGTCTTCATTGCAGGGCGAGATGCCGACGACGTGCTTGCCGTCGATGTGCAGGCGCCGGGTCATCCATTGCTGAAGCTGATGAGAGTGTCGGTCGACAAGGAGGAGGGAACGGTTTCGGCGGGCCTGTTCGGCGCGCTCGGCAAGAGTGTCGCGGTTGCGCGCGACGGGCTCGGCTGCGCCTCGGTTCCCGACGGCGATATTGCCGCCGCCGAGGCTGTCGCGGGAGCTGCACCGACGCCGGCGCCGCTGCCCGATGCGATGTGGCCGGAAGGCGACGATGTCGGTGCCTCGCAGGATCCAGAGGTCGCGAAAGTCCTCGACGATCCTTCAATGACCGGCGCCGGGATGCGGGCGGTGGTGGTGGTCAAGAACGGCCGCATCGTCGCAGAGCGCTATGGCGACGGCTTTTCCGAAAAGACGCCGCTATTGGGCTGGTCGATGACCAAGACGGTGAATGCGGCGATCGTCGGCACGCTGGTGAAGGACGGCAAGCTGGCGATGACCAACCAGGGTCTGTTCGGTCCCTGGAAGGGAGATGGCCGCGCCATGATCAGCCTCGCCGACATGATGGCGATGTCGAGCGGGCTGGAATTCAACGAGGATTATGGCGACGTCGCCGATGTAACGCGGATGCTCTATCTCGAACCGGACATGGCGGGCTTTGCCGGATCCAAGCCGCTGACCGGCGAGGTCGGCAAGGTGTTTTCCTATTCGAGCGGCACGGCGGTGATGCTGTCCAGGCTGTGGCAGGACGCAATCGGCGACAAGGACAAGGCACTGGCCTGGCCGAGGACCGCCCTGTTCGATCCGCTCGGCATGCAGAGCGCTGTGCTTGAAGCCGACGAGCACGGCACCTTCGTCGGCTCGTCCTATCTCTATGCCACGTCACGCGACTGGGCGCGCTTCGGCCAGTTCCTGCTGCAGGGCGGCGTCTGGAACGGCAAAGCGATCCTGCCCGCCGGCTTCGTCGACTGGATGCGGGAACCGGCAACTGCCTCGAACGTCTACGGCAAGGGACAATTATGGATCGAAGGGCCGGGCGACGAGGAAAACCCCGGCGCCGGCATTGCCGTCGGCCTGCCCAAGGACACCTATTGGATGGAGGGGCATGACGGACAAACGGTCGCCATCATCCCCTCGGAGCAACTGGTTGTGTTGCGGCTCGGGCTGACGCCGGCCAGGCTCGGCTACCGGCCGCAGGCGATGGTAGCGGCGCTGGTCAAGGTGCTGCATTAGGCTGTATCGATATTCAGGTGATGCCGGCCTGCAAACGGCGGTTTCCTGCGCTTCCGGTGCTCACGTACCCAAAAGTACGCTCCGCTCCGGTTCTCGGAACCCACCGTTTTCGACTCGGCCTGACCTGAATCTCAACACATCCTGGCTATCGACTGGGGCCGACCACAGCGAGCCAGGCATAGCCGCGATAAAGCGTTTGGAAACGGAAGCTTGCGCCAACTCTTGCAGATTCCGAATCCAGAACCGCGCGCAGCGATTGACGTGGCTCGACATGGAATTTTTTCAGCCAGCCGCGCAGCAGCGTGCGGAACCAGCCGGGCAGGGCTTCCTGCTGGCCAAAATCGACGACATGCAGCGAGCCGCCAGGCGACAGGGCAGCAAGAGCCGCGGATACCGTCTTCTCCCAGCCGGGGATCATCGACAGCGAATATGAGACAAAGACGCGGTCGAAACTTTCGACGCCGAACAGCGCCTTTGCGTCGAAATCCGTGGCATCGCCGCGCTCCAGCGTGACGCGACCGGAGAGGCCTTCGCGGGCAAGGGCGGCGGTGGCCGTCTCCAGCATCTCGGCCGAAATATCGAGGCCGAAGAAGCGCGCGCCGGGATAGCGGCGGGCGGCGAGGATGATGTTGCGGCCGGTGCCGCAGCCAAGCTCGAGCACGGTGCCGCCGGCCGGCACATCCAGTTCGGCGATAAGCCGGTCGCGGCCGAGCAAATAGTATTTGCGGGTCAGGTCGTAGATGTGGCGCTGCCAACGATAGACGCCGTCCATCAACTCGGCATGGCTGGCCGGCAATTCGGTCGCGCTCATGCGCCGTGCTTCACGTAGAGATGGAAGCCGCCATAGATGGCCGAGCGATCGCGGGCCGAGTACTCGCGCGAGGCGTCGTTCTCGTAGCGCCACTGGTCGAGCAGCGAATTCGAGACGCGGCCGGGCAGCAGGCTGGGTTCCGCCGCGGTGCGGAAGATGACGCGGGCGCCGGTGGAGGCGGTTCGGGTGATCTCGGCCCACAACCCGTTGAGCTGGTCGTCGGTCATCCAGTCCTGTGCATCGAGCAGCACGAAGCGGTCGACCGAGCCGGCATCCTTGCCGGCAAGGAACTCGATCAGATTGGCGTGGTGGATGGCAACGCGATCGACATTGTTGCGGATCGTCTTGTAGTTGCGCTTTTCGAGATAGGCGGGCAGGGCGGCCTCGCCCGGATTAGGGTAGCGGCGGGCGAAAGCCTGCCAGGCGAAATAATTGGTCTTCAGCGGAAAATCGCAGGCGAGCTTTTCCAGTCGTGCCTTCAGCACGCTGGCCATGGTGCCGTCACCCGAGGTGATCAGCGAATCGTACTGGGCCGGCGGAATGCCGAGGCCGAACAGCGAAGCCTTTCGCGATGTCGCCCATTTTAGCAGCGGTTTTTCGAAGACCGGCGCCAGCTCTTCGTCGAAGAAGCGGCGCTGATCGGCGATGCTCTTGGCGTCCATGATGCCGGCCGGGTCGACACCGAAGAATTTTGCGGTGCGGTGGCCCATGGCGATGAACAGGCCGAGCAGGCCGGTCTGGTAGAAATTACGGTCGAAGACGGCGATGCGGCGACGGCCGCGCCAGTTGCGGCGCTCCCAATAATGGCGGCTGACCGGGTCGAGATGCGGTGCGATGAAGCGATCGTAGGCCTGCGAATTGTGCCCGGTCCCAGCCGCGCCGAAGAAACGGAACAGGTCGCCCTGCGACGGCAGGTGACGCACCGCTGCGAGCTTCATGCGGTTCAGCGCAATATGCGCGGCGTTGAGGTCGACGGCGTCGATCCTTTCCGGCGACCGGGTGAGATAGGCGAGGATGTTACAGCCGCCAGACGCGATGGTGACGATACGGTGGCCCGTCCCGAGCTGCATCGCGTCCATGTCGATTTCGGGGTCTTCCCAGATCTGCGGGTAGACAAGGCCGGAGAACAGGAAGGCAAACAAGCGCTCGGAGATGCCGGCTTTCGACAGCGGACGGTTCTGGTAGACGGCCTTGCCGACTTCCTTGCCGCGGCGAAAAACCAGTTCCCCAGAAATGTCCGTCATGGCAAGGCGATTCCCCGTTTGCTTTGCCGCAAGCGGGTAGCGCAGGGTCATGACAGGCCAGTGACAGCCGGAGGCATCGAGAATTCTACTCCGGTGGTCATCTGGTGCGGTTTTCTGCGCTTCCGACGCTCACGGACCCAAATGTCCGCTCCGCTTCGGTTCTCGAAAACCACCCCACCTGACTCGCGGGAGCGAATTCTGGCTGCCTCCTCTAGGAGCGGCCAAATCCGCCGGGGGTCGGCGTCGTCACGATGACCGCCTCGCCGGCGTCGAGCACGGTCTGGTCGCAGGCCTTCAGGACCTCGACGCGGCCATCCTTCCGGCGGACCTTGGTCGAGCCGACCTCGCCATCGCCGCCTCCGTCCAGTCCCTGCGGCGGGCGGTTGCGATGCGAGGACAGGATCGCGCATTCCATCTTTTCGAGGAAGCGGATGGTGCGCTTGGTGCCGTCGCCGGCATTCCATTTGCCTTTGCCGCCGGAGCCTTCGCGGATATGGAAATCCTCGAGCAATACCGGGAAACGCAGTTCCAGCACTTCCGGATCGGTCAGGCGCGAATTGGTCATATGGGTGTGGACGCCGGAGGTGCCGGCAAAGCCGCGGCCGTCGTTCATCCGGCCGGCCGGCGAGCCCGAGCAGATCGTCTCGTAATACTGGTACTGCTTGTTGCCGAAGGTGAGATTGTTCATCGTGCCTTGCGCATTGGCCAACGCCCCCATCGCCCCGAACAGCGCGTTGGTGACGTGCTGCGAGGTCTCGACATTGCCGGCGACGACTGCCGCGGGATAGGCGGGCTTCAGCATCGAGCCGTCGGGAATGATGATATTGATCGGCCGCAGACATCCGGCATTCATCGGGATGTTGTCTTCGACCATGACGCGGAAGGCATAAAGCACAGCTGCTCGGGCGACTGGCTCTGGCGCATTGAAATTGTTCTTCATCACCGGCGACGTCCCGGTGAAGTCGACGGTCGCTTCGCGCTTCTCCCGGTCGACCGATATCTTCACCTTGATCTTTTGGCCGGTGTCGGTCGGATATTCGTATTCGGAACTGTCGGGCAGCCGCTCCAGAACGCGGCGCACGCTTTCGGCGGCATTGTCCTGGACGTGACCCATATAGGCTTCGACCACGCCAAGGCCGAAATGCGCGACCATCTTGCGCAGCTCGGCGACGCCCTTTTCGTTCGCGGCGATCTGCGCCTTGAGGTCGGCGATGTTCTGGTGCGGATTGCGCGCCGGGTAGGGGTGGTCGGTGAGCAGCGTCTCCAGGTCCTTCTCGCGGAACCGGCCGCGATCGACGATGCGGAAATTGTCGAACAGCACGCCTTCCTCGTCGACGGTTGTGGCAAGCGGCGTCATCGAGCCGGGCGCCGTGCCGCCGATGTCGGCATGGTGGCCACGCGAGGCGACGTAGAAGAGGATTTCCTCCCCCCTTGAGGGGGAGGTGCCGCCGGAGGCGGCGGAGGGGGTCGCTGCGGCAGTGCTCGACGCACTTGTGGTGCCTTCTGAGAGGACCCCACCCGGCCGCTTCGCGGCCACCCTCCCCTCAAGGGGGAGGGAAAACACCGGCGTCACCACGGTAATGTCAGGCAGATGGGTGCCGCCATTGTAAGGTGCGTTGAGGGCAAAGACATCGCCGGGATGGATGTCGCCGGAGTTGAGCCGGATGATGGTCTCCACGGAGCGGTCCATCGAGCCGAGATGCACTGGCATATGCGGCGCGTTGGCGACCAGCGCGCCGTTCCGATCGAAAACGGCGCAGGAGAAATCGAGCCGCTCCTTGATGTTGACGGAATAGGCAGTGTTTTGCAGCGTTACGCCCATCTGTTCGGCGATCGACATGAACAGGTTGTTGAAGACCTCCAGCATCACCGGATCGGCTTCGGTGCCGAGTGCGGCGTGCCGGCGCTTCTTCTCGACGCGCCGCATCAATACGTGGTCCTTGGCGGTGATCTCGGCCTGCCAGCCCGGCTCGACGACAATGGTCTGGTTCGGCTCGATGATCAAAGCGGGGCCGGCGATCTTGTTACCGGGCTTCAGCGTTTCGCGAGGGAAGATGCCGGCGTCGCGCCAGACGCCGTCGACAAAGATTTTCCGGGTCCCGGAAGAACTTGCGGCCACGTCTTCAACAACTGAATCGCCTTCGTCGCGGCCGGTGCCGCCGGTATCGGTACCTTCGACGCCGACCGATTCGACGATCATCGGCTTGTCGTCGTAGACGAAACCGAACTGCGCCTTGTGCGCCAGTTCGAAGTCCGCCTTGGCCTGCGCAATCGAGCCGTGCCCAAAGTTCACTGGCAGCGCGGTATCGGTGCCGTCGTATCGGATCTGCAGCACCGGCTTCGAGGCGACCGCGTCTTCGCTGATGCCTTGCGCAGCGAGTTCGTCGATGACGGCTTTGCGCAGCGTTGCGATGAGTTCATCGATTGCTGGCTCGGAATCTTCCGCCAGCGGCTTCAGCAGCGCCTGCTGGCGTGACGCAAATACAGAGGACAGGCCGATGCCGTATGCCGAGAGCAGGCCAGAGAACGGATGGATCAGCACCGCCTCCATGCCAAGCGCATCGGCGACCAGGCAAGCGTGCTGGCCGCCAGCGCCGCCGAAACAGTTCAGGAGGTATTCGGTGACATCGTAGCCGCGCTGCACCGAAATCTTCTTGATGGCGTTGGCCATGTTTTCGACGGCGATGGTGATGAACCCTTCGGCGACGGTTTCCGGCGAGCGGCCGTCGCCGATCTCGGCGGCAAGGGCCGCGAATTTTTCGCGAACCGTCTGCACGTCGAGCGGTTCGTCCTGGCCCGGTCCAAAAATAGCCGGGAAGAACTCGGGCTGCAGCTTGCCCAGCATGACATTGGCGTCGGTGACGGCCAACGGGCCGCCGCGCCTATAGGCGGCCGGGCCGGGATTGGCGCCGGCCGAATCCGGCCCGGCGCGGAAGCGGCCGGCCTCATAATGCAGGATCGAGCCACCGCCGGCGGCGACCGTGTGGATGCGCATCATCGGCGCGCGGATGCGTACGCCGGCGACCTCCGTGTCAAAGGCGCGCTCGTAGTCGCCATCATAGTGCGCGACATCGGTGGAGGTGCCGCCCATGTCGAAGCCGATGACCTTGCCGAAACCGGCGAGTTTTGCCGTCTCGACCATGCCGACGACACCGCCAGCCGGGCCGGACAACAGCGCATCCTTGCCTTGGAACATGTCGGCGGCGGTGAGGCCGCCCGACGACATCATGAACATGAGGCGAGGGCTTTCCCTCCCCCTTGAGGGGAGGGTGGCGGCGAAGCCGCCGGGTGGGGTCGGCTCGACTGGGTGCGACACTCTGGCGGTGCCTTCTGAGATGACCCCCTCTGGCTGCTGCGCAGCCATCTCCCCCTCGAGGGGGGAGAGGGCACCCAGTTCCTCCGCCACCTTCTGCACATACCTTGCCAGGATCGGCGACAGATAGGCATCGACCACCGTGGTGTCGCCGCGGCCGACCAGCTTGATCAGCGGCGAGACCTCGTGACTGACCGAGACCTGCGAGAATCCGAGCTTTCGACAGACTTTGGCGACCGCCTTTTCGTGCTCGGGGTGTTTCCAGGCATGCATGAAGACGATTGCGACCGCATCGATGCCGTCCGCCTTGGCCTGTTCGATGGCAGGACGCACGACGGCGATGTCGAGCAGGCGCTCGACACTGCCGTCGGCGCGAACCCTTTCGTCGATTTCGACGACACGCTCATAGAGCTGTTCGGGAAGGATGATCTGCTTGGCAAAGATATCGGGCCTCGCCTGATAGGCAATCCTCAGCGCATCGCGGAACCCTTTGGTGATGAGCAGCAGCACGCGGTCGCCCTTGCGCTCGAGAAGCGCATTGGTGGCGACCGTGGTGCCCATTTTGACATCGCCGATCAGAGCGGAGGGGATTGGGGCGCCGGGCTGGACGCCGAGCAGTTCGCGAATGCCCTGGATGGCAGCATCGGCATAGGCTTCGGGATTTTCCGAAAGGAGTTTCCTGGGATGCAGCCCGCCCTCGGGGTCACGGCCGATGACGTCGGTGAAGGTACCGCCGCGGTCGATCCAGAAATCCCATTTTGCGGTCATTGCAGCGCCTCCGGGCATTTTCATTTATGCATCCTGTTAATGCTCGACGCTTTGTACGGCCAAGCGCTTGATGTTACACGCGGAAACGCAACGTTACGAAACTCATCATGAGCTGATGCATTGTGCCCTCGATCGTCGCCGGTAACGGTGGCGTGATTAGAGGAGAGATATCATGAAGAAACTCATTCTTGCGTCGGTGTCGGCGCTTGCGTTGCTTGGCCTTGCCGCCTGCAGCAACAGCGGCACCGACAACACCACGACGCAGAGCACCAACCCGCCGGCATCCGACCAGACGATGAAGCCGGCCGCTCCTGACGCAAACAAGCCTGCCGAGCCGGCGCCGGCGCCCGCTCCTGCGCCGGCTGCCCCTGCGCAGTAGTCAATGTGACAAACCAAGAAAGGCCGGCTCACACGCCGGCCTTTCTGCTGCTTACGATATCCGCGCCTCGCGGCCGAGTGCGACGATGCTGGTAACCGCACGCGAAAAGTACCGTCTCGCCCCTTACGTGCCGCCGAAACGACGGCACCAAGGCGCAAATCGCCGGGCTCATTGCTTGCGCGCCGCGGCTGCCCTCTGTGGATTTTCCACGGGTGAGCGCTAG
This sequence comes from Mesorhizobium sp. M0991, assembly GCF_040318915.1. Classification (NCBI taxonomy): domain Bacteria; kingdom Pseudomonadati; phylum Pseudomonadota; class Alphaproteobacteria; order Hyphomicrobiales; family Phyllobacteriaceae; genus Mesorhizobium; species Mesorhizobium sp. M0991. The sequence continues at coordinate 173,037 of NZ_JAMYNE010000009.1, read as the reverse complement.
CGCCCGCCGCCGCAGCAGGAATTGCGTCAAATCGATTGGGCCAGCCCCCGCGGCACTGTCTTGGCTTGATAGCGATGGGCGGTTGGTCCTATGAAGCCCTCATGTCGATTTGGGACCGCCTCGGCGACTTCGTCACACGCGTTTCATCTTCAGCGTCGTCAGGCGTCGCCGAAGTGGTCGAGGCCGTGCGCACGGTTTTCTCCGGCGATGCCGATCTGCGCCGGCGCGTCGCCTTCTCGGTGGCGATGATCGCCCTGTCGGCCAAGATGGCCAAGGCAGACGGCATCGTCACGCAAGACGAGGTGCGCGCCTTCCAGGACATATTCGAGGTGCCGAAGGAACAGAGGCGCAATGTGGCGCGGCTCTACGATTTGGCCAAACGCGACATTGCCGGTTTCGAGACCTATGCCGAGCGGATGGCGCAGCTTTGCGGTTCGGGCCATTCGAACTGCCTGATGCTGGAGGATATACTCGACGGGCTGTTCCACATCGCCAAGGCCGACGGGCTGGTGCATGAGCGCGAGGGCCAATTCCTGCATCGCATCGCCGAGATCTTCCGCATCGATGAGGCGCATTACCAGAGCATCCTGGCGCGGCATGTCGATCTGGGTGCCGCCGATCCTTATGTCGTGCTCGGCATCGAGCGTGGGAAGCCGTTCGAGGAGGTCCGCAGGCGCTACCGCAAGCTGGTCTCCGACAATCATCCGGACCGGCTGATCGCACGCGGCCTGCCGCAGGAATTCATCAAGATCGCGACGACCAGGCTGGCGGCGATCAACGCGGCCTATGAGATGATCGAGCGAGGCCTGCGGCACGCATGAGCGGCTTTCCGCCCGACGAGCCGAGCGCCGAGGTCAGGGTATCGCCGAATTTCGGACCACGGCGCGGGACGCTCGGACCCGATATGATCGTGCTGCACTACACCGGCATGGCGACCGGCGCCGGTGCCGAGGCATGGCTGTGCGATCCGGCAAGCGAGGTCTCGTCGCACTATCTGGTCCATGAGGACGGCCGCATTGTTCAGATGGTAAGGGAAAGCGACCGCGCCTGGCATGCCGGCAAGAGCTCGTGGTTCGGACAGAGCGACGTCAACTCCTGCTCGATCGGCATCGAGATCGTCAATCCGGGGCATACGCTCGGCTATCGCAACTTTCCAAAACCGCAGATCGACGCGGTGATCGGCCTGTGCGCCGGGATCATCAAGCGCCATTCCATTCCGGCGCAGCGGGTGCTCGCCCATTCCGACGTGGCACCGGGGCGCAAGGTCGATCCGGGCGAGAAATTCCCATGGAAAATCCTGTTCGCCGCCGGTGTCGGCCATGTTGTGTCGGCAGCACCGATCCGGCGCGGCGCCGTGCTGAAGCCAGGCGATACCGGCGCCGAGGTCGAGGCGCTGCAGTCGATGCTGGCGCTCTATGGTTATGGCGTCGAGATCACCGGCGCTTTCGACCGGCAGACCGAAATCGTGGTCGAGGCATTTCAGCGGCATTTCCGGCAGCGCCTGGTCGATGGCATGGCTGACGGATCGACGATCCGCACGCTGGAAAGGCTGCTCGCTTCCGCAAGGATAGCCTCTCTCAAATAGTCTTTCCCAAGCTTCAAAGTTACAATCTGTTACCCAAAGTGACTTGCCTCGCCTTCTTTGGCGCCAATTCGGTCGTCAAAGGCGATCCGTACAGATTGTCGGACCTCTATCCCCCAGATGTTCCGATGTTGATTGAGGGTATCTGCGCGAAGTTCTTTGTGCAGATCAAACAGAACAGGATCACATGCAGAAATTGACCGTTTTAACGGCAGCCATTGCTGCCGGCGTAATGACTTTTGCCTTCAGTGCAGCGAACAGCGCACCGCTGAGCCAACGGGCCGATCAGGGCTTCAGTGCCGCAGCCGGCAAAACCGCCACGCCGAAAGCAACCCGTGGTACGAAAGTAGAGAAGACCGCCACCGCAAAAGTGGAAAAAGCGGCCGCGGTAAAGACGGAAAAGCCAGCCTCCGCAAAAAAGCCAACCGCTGCGAGAAAGACAATCTCCAAACAGCATGTGAAGCGTAACCGCAAACGCATCGACCACATGGCAACGGCGTCGGTCGCTCCGAAAAGCAGGCCAGCGCCCCAGGCGGCGGTTGTCGGCGCCAGCGGACAGTATTCGGCGATCATTGCGCGTTATGCCGCCAGCTATGGCGTCCCGGTGTCGCTCGCCAATGCCGTAATCAAGATCGAGAGCAACTACCAGCCGAACCAGGTCGGCAGCGCCGGCGAGATCGGCCTGATGCAGATCAAGCCGGCGACGGCAAGGATGATGGGCTATAGCGGTTCTGTTCAGGGTCTCTACGATCCCGATACCAACATCAAATACGGCATGAAGTACCTTGCCATGGCGCGGGATCTCGGCGGTGGCACGACCTGCGGCACGATCCTGAAATACAATGCCGGCCACGCCGCCACACGGATGAACCCGGTGTCCGCAGCCTATTGCGGCAAGGTCAAGGTGCAGCTGGCAGCACTTGGAGCGCCCGCCTGACAAGCGATAACTTGCTTTTTCGTTTGCGTTTTCGGGCCTGAACCCCTTTATACGCCTTGCCAGCTGGCCGGGCGGCCGCACCCGCGAAGCCGAAAGGCTGCGGGTGAGGAAAGTCCGGGCTCCATGGAGACACGGTGCCGGTTAATGGCCGGCGGGGGCGACCCCAGGGAAAGTGCCACAGAAAGCAAACCGCCACGATCCAATCGTGGCAAGGGTGAAAGGGTGGGGTAAGAGCCCACCGCGCGACTGGCAACAGGAGCGGCACGGTAAACCCCACCGGGAGCAAGACCGAATAGGGGCGGTGCGAGGGGAAACCCTCGAGGGCTGTTTCCGGCTCACCGTCCGGGTAGGTTGCGTGAGGCGTATGGCAACATGCGCCCAAGATGAATGGCCGCCACGTTCTCGCCCCGTAAGGGGCGAGGGCCATACAGAACCCGGCTTACAGGCCAGCTGGCAGTTTCCCGAACAAAAAGAAATCTCCTGATATCAGCAGGTTGCGTCTTCGGGCGCAGCCGCTGATTCACTTTTCGACCCGGCAATCCCGCGCGACATTCCTTGAAAATGGTGCGATTAAATCGTACCATTTGGATGGCAGTACTGAGGAGCGCGTCATGGGCCAGGTCGATAAACGCAGCATCACGCTGTCGCCGGAACTGGCCGCGGCGGTCGACGACGTGGTCGCCGCCGGCGAATATGCCTCGGCAAGCGAGGTGATCCGCGACGCGCTGAGGCAATGGAAGGATCGGCGCGACCTGCTCGGCTACACCGTCGAGGAATTGCGCAGACTGGTGCAGGAGGGGATCGACAGCGGGCCGGGGCGGTTTGCGTCGATCGACGAAATAAAGAGCGAAGCGCGGAGACGATTGAAACCCGACAGCGCGGCATGAATTTGCTGGCCGGCGCAAGATCGACGCCGGCGATCTGAATTCGTGATTGCCGATTCAGCCCCCGATTGCGTCTAGCGACGCCTCGATCGCCTGCCAAAGCTCTTCCACCGGCTCGCAGCCGATCGACAGGCGAACGAAACCGGGCGGAACGGCATCTCCCCTCTTTGATCGCCGTTCGGCCGAGGTGTGTACGCCGCCGAACGATGTCGCTGCCTGCATCAAGGCGCAGTTGTTGATGAAATCTTCGGCCTTGTCCTCCGAGGCGAGCACGAACGAGATGAGAAATCCGAAGCGCTCCATCTGGGCGCGGGCAAGATTGTGCGATGGGTCGCTCTCCAGTCCCGGAAAGCGCAAGCCGCTGATCGCGCGATGGTTTTTCAGCCGTCGCGCTATCATTTCGGCGGAAGCGCACATGCGGTCGAAACGCACCTCCAGCGTTTCGAGGCCGCGATGCACCAGCCATGCCTCGAACGGCCCGGGGATGGCGCCCGACGTCTCGCGCCAGTCGGTCACCCTCGAGATAATGTCCGCGTCGCGGCTGGCGACATGGCCGAACAGCACATCGGAATGGCCGTTTGGTGCCTTGGTGTCGGCGGCAATGACGATATCGGCGCCGAGATCGAGCGGGCGCTGGCCGAAAGGCGTCATCGTCGTGTTGTCGACCACAAGCACCGCGCCCGCTTTGTGCACGGCTTCGGCGACGGCTGCGATGTCGCATATGTCCAGTCCTGGGTTGGCGGGCGTTTCGACGAAGGCAAGCCGATACCCATCGAAGCCGCCGTCGAGGAAGCTCGATGTCGGCCGGATATCATAAGCTACGCCGAAGGATTTCAGGAAACGGTCTGCCAGCGCTCGCGTCGTATGATAACCGTCGGACGGCAGCAGGATACGGTCGTCGGCTTTGAGCAGACCGAAAAATACCGCCGAGATGGCAGCCATCCCCGAGGGAAAGGCAACGCATGGGGCGTCTTCCAAATGCGCCAGCATGTGCTCGACCGCATCCCAGGTCGGATTGCTGAAGCGGCCATATTGATCGAAGCCGGTGGCGTCGCCGGGCGCATGAAAGATGGCGGCCATCGTCAGGGGCAAGGGGATGGGGTCGCCCTTGGCAAGCCTGCCGCGACGCAGATGGGGAAGTGCCGCGGCGCGCGACTTGGCTGTTTCGGACATGGTTTCAAACCTCGTTACTAACCGGAAAAGAAGATGCCGAGGCTATGCGGGGCAGCGATCCGCAGCAAGCCGCCTCCGGTTGGACCACACGGCTCTAAACGCTTCGTTAGGCTTAATAGAGGATAAAGACCGGAGTGCCGTCAAAGCTGCTCTCCCCAGTCGTGGCAGGCGCGTTTTGAAGACTGTTCCCGTTGACGCCCATAACACCCCATGATATCCCATTCCGATACTCAAGCCTTCGTTCCGTGTCAGGGTGAAGCGTACGCCAATCGGGCAGCCGCGGCGGCTGCGCGTTTGCCTGCGTTCGCCCGTCATGATGAAGCGGGTTTTGGAAGTCGACCGGGGCGGGGCGGCGCGGACGGGAAGATGCAGAGGGGTGCGGCGGCGCAAGCGGCCGTAACGCGTAATGGACCGGTTTCTGTCGAACGCGGTGAACAGGATCGATGCGAAGGGACGGGTGTCCGTGCCGGCGCATTTCCGTGCCGTTGTGCAGAAACGCGGCTATTCGGAACTTTATGCGCTACGCTGCCTGGATCGCCCGGCGATGGATGTCGGTGGGCTCGACCTGCTCGATCGCTACGAGCAGCGTATCGCCCAGGAAGACCCGTTCCTGCAGACGGCGGACGACATGTCGTTCTTCTGCCATGGCGATGGAACGTTTCTGAAGCTCGACCAGGACGGCCGTATCACGATGAGCGATTTCATTCGCGAGCATACCGGCATTTCAGCGGAGGTGGCCTTCGTTGGCCGCGGCAATTTCTTTCAGATCTGGGAGCCGGGACGGCTCAGCGCCTATGGGACGGAAGCACGCGCCCGGCTTTTGCAGCTTCGGCAGGGCACGAAGTCCGGGGAGCGGCCGGAATGATGGCGGGCGACGGCGATGAAGTTCATGCCGTTGGCGGACCAGCCCGTCACATTCCGGTCCTCCTTGCCGAAGTTCTGGAGGCGCTGGCGCCGACAAAAGGCGAGGTGATCGTCGACGGCACGTTCGGTGCCGGCGGCTACACCAAGGCCATTCTGGCAAGCGGAGCCTCGGTCGTCGCCATCGACCGCGATCCGGATGCGATCGCGGCGGGGCGGGCCCTTGAACAGCAGTCCGGCGGCAAGCTCAGGCTTGTCCAGGCACCGTTCTCCACGCTCGACGAGCAGGTTGAAAGTGCCGATGGCGTCGTGCTCGACATCGGCATCTCCTCCATGCAGATCGACCAGCCGGAGCGCGGCTTTTCGTTCCGGGCCGATGGACCGCTCGACATGCGCATGGCGCAGGCGGGCCTGAGCGCCGGCGACGTCGTCAATACCTTCAAGGTGGGCGATCTTGCCCGCATCTTCGGTTTTCTCGGCGAGGAACGCCATGCCGGGCGCATCGCCCGCATGATCGAGAGCCGTCGCGAAAAACGCCCCTTCGAGCGCACGCTCGACCTTGCCGATGCCATCGAGACGCATATCGGTCGCGCGCCAAAAGACAAGATCCATCCGGCCACCCGCGTTTTCCAGGCGCTGCGCATCTTCGTCAATGACGAACTCGGCGAACTGGCCAAGGCACTGTTTGCCGCCGAGCGCGTGCTGAAACCGGGCGGCCGGCTTGCCGTGGTGACCTTCCATTCGCTCGAGGACCGCATCGTCAAGCGCTTCATCGCCGACAGAGCCGATTCAGCCACCGGATCGCGGCATCTGCCCGAGGCGCAGGCGCGCACCGCCACCTTCACCAAGAAGGGCGGCGGCGTGACGCCTGGCGATGCCGAGATATCGGCAAATCCGCGGGCGCGCTCGGCAAGGCTGCGCGCTGCGATCCGTACAGAGGCGCCGGCCCGTGCCGGCGATTTTTCGATTTTCGGCCTGCCAAAACTGCCTGGCCCAAAGCTTCCCGGCGCCGATCGACCGGGAGAGAGGTGAGCACGTGTTTCGTACCAGCGACATAGTCCTGATCGCCGTCATGGTTTCGGCAGCTGCCCTGACCTACAAGACCAAGCGCGAGGCCGAGGAGCAACTGGCGGCAGTGCACAAGATCCAGGCGCAGATCCGTTATGAAGAGGACACGATCGACCTGCTCAAGGCGGACTGGAGCCTGCTTACCCAGCCGTCGCGCCTGCAGAAGCTCACCGAAATCTACAAATCGCAACTCGGACTCGAGCCGGTCAACGCGCGGCAGATCGTCGGGCTGGACGATCTGCCGGCGAAACCCGTCAACATCGAGGACCTTTCATCGCAGCGGCTGGGTGGCATGGCCGATGTCGGCGGCAAGGATCCCGTGGTGACCGGAGGCATCGTCCAATGATCACCGGATTTCCAATGGCTGCCAGATTTCCAAAGATTGGGAGGCTGCTGAATCGCGGTTCGAAGCCCGGCGCGGGCGGATCGATCGTGGTCGAAGGTGCCCGCAAGGCGACCGGTGGCAAGGGCAGGACCCGCATCGTCATGACGATGGCGGTGTTCTTCGGCATCTATTCGACCATTGCCGGGCGGCTGGTTTATCTGGGTTTCCAGAATCCCGACCTGTCGGGCGGCCCGCAGAGCCGGGTGACGGCATCGCGACCCGACATCGTCGACCGTAACGGCGAAGTGCTGGCGACCGACATCAAGACCGCGTCGCTGTTTGCCGAACCGCGCCGCATCGTCGATGCCGACGAGGCGATCGAAAAGCTGTCGACGGTACTTCCCGAGATCGACTACGAGCAGACATACAACAAGCTGAAGAGCGGCGCCGGCTTCGTCTGGCTGCAGCGTCAACTGACACCGAAGCAGCAGGCCGACATCATGCAGCTCGGCATCCCCGGCTTCGGCTTCCGCACCGAAAAGCGCCGGTTCTATCCGGCCGGCGAAACCTCGTCCTACATTGTCGGCCTCACCAACATCGACAATCAGGGCATCTCCGGCATGGAGAAATACATCGACGAACAGGGTTTGAGCGACCTTCAGGCGTCGGGCCTGGCGGTAGCCAAGGATTTGAAGCCGGTGCAGCTCTCGATCGACCTGCGCGTCCAGCATATACTGCGTGACGAGGTCGCCACCGGCATGGAAAAGTACCATGCGATCGCGGCGGGCGCCGTTGTGCTCAACGTCAAGACCGGCGAGGTGCTGGCGATGGCCTCGGTTCCGGATTTCGATCCGAACAATCCCTATAACGCTCAGGACAAGGACCGGCTCAACCGTATGTCGGCCGGCCTCTACGAAATGGGCTCGACCTTCAAGAGCTTCACCACCGCCATGGCGCTCGATTCCGGCAAGATAACGCTGCAAAGCCGCTTCGACGCGTCGCGCCCGATCAGGATCGGCCATCAAACCATCCATGATTTCCATGGCAAAGGCCGGGTGCTGTCGGTGCCGGAAGTGTTCATCTACTCGTCCAACATCGGCTCGGCCAAGGAAGCCGAAGCGGTTGGCATCGACGGACACCGCGAATTCCTGCATCGCCTGGGAATCCTCGAGAAGATGCAGACCGAACTGCCGGAAGTCGCTCGGCCGACCGAGCCCAAGGTCTGGAAGCAGGTCAATTCGATTACTATCGCCTTCGGCCACGGCGTGTCGACGACGCCGCTGCAGACAGCGGTCGGCTGCGCCGCGCTGATGAATGGCGGCTATCTGATGGACCCGACCTTCCTGCCGCGCACGCAGGAGCAGGCGATGGCGGTGGCCAAGAAAGTGGTCAGCGACAAGACCGTCGAGGGCATGCGCTATCTCTATGCACTCAATGCCGAAAAGGGATCCGGCCGCAATGCACGGGTGCCAGGATACCGGGTGGGCGGCAAGACGGGAACGGCGGAGAAGGTCGTCAACGGCCGCTACTCGAAGGAAAAGAATTTCAACGCCTTCGTTGCGGCTTTCCCAATGGACGATCCGCAATACATAGTGCTTACGATCGCCGACGAACCGAAGCCGGAAAAGCCCGGCATGGGTGCTACGGCCGCCTCGAACGCGGGCATCATGGCTGCAAACATCATCCGACGTGCGGCTTCCATGCTTGGCGTGAAGCCAGATTTCAGCCATGAAAATGGTGCAACGCTGGTTTCCTATCAATGATTCTTGGGGCGCGCCGGCAACTGCGCGCTATTTTGTTGCGATGAACGGGGTTCGATGAAGCTGAAAAATCTAGCCGGTATCCTGCCTGTCGGGGGGACAGCTTCCTTCGACATGGAGGTTACAGGGATTTCGTCGGATTCCCGCCAGGTAACACGGGGTGTCGTCTTTTTCGCGCTCACCGGCTCCAAGGCGGATGGCGCAGCCTATGCAGCCGATGCCGCGAGCCGCGGCGCTGCAGCGATCGTGGTCGGCAAGGGCAGTGCGGTCGCCGGGCTGCCAGTTCCAGTTCTTGTCGTAGACGATCCGCGCCTTGCGCTGGCGCTGAGTGCTGCCCGTTATTTCGGCAAGCAACCGCAAACCATGGTCGCGGTGACCGGCACCAGCGGCAAGACCTCCGTCGCCGCATTCACCCGACAGATATGGGAGCAGGCGGGTTTGGTCGCCGCTTCGATCGGCACGACCGGTGTGGTGGCGCCGGGCCGCAACGAATATGGCTCGCTGACCACGCCGGATCCGGTCGCGCTGCACAGGCTGCTCAAGGAGTTGGCGGAGGCCGGCGTCACCCACGCCTCGATGGAAGCGTCCAGCCATGGCCTCGACCAGCGCCGGCTCGACGGCGTCAAGCTTGCGGCCGGCGGCTTCACCAATCTCGGCCGCGACCATATGGACTATCATCCGACGGTCGAGGACTATCATCGCGCCAAATTGCGTCTGTTCGACGCGCTGCTGCCGAAGGGCGCGCCGGCCATCATCTTTGCCGATGACCCGTGGTCGGAGCCGACGATCAAGGCGGCGCGGGCAGCGGGACTGAACGTGCTGACGGTCGGCCGCCACGGCGATTTCCTGCGGCTGAAGCGGGTCGAGCACGAGCGCCACCGCCAACGCGCCGAGGTCGAAGTTGACGGCGTTCTCCATGAAGTCGACTTGCCGCTGGCCGGCGACTTCCAGATCGCCAATGCGCTGGTGTCAGCGGGCCTCGCCATTTCGACTGGAACATCTGTTGCCAAGGCATTGATAGCGCTAGAGAAATTGAAGGGTGCACCGGGGCGGCTCGACCTCGTTGGGACGGCTGCCAATGGCGCGCCGGTCTATGTCGACTACGCGCACAAGCCGGATGCGCTGGAAAACGTGCTGGCTTCGGTGCGCCCCTTTACCACCGGCCGCGTCATCGTCGTATTCGGTTGCGGCGGTGATCGCGACCGGGGCAAGCGGCCGATCATGGGCGAGATCGCCACAAGACTGGCCGACGTCGTCATCGTCACCGACGACAATCCCCGCTCGGAAGTCCCCGAGACGATCCGCGCCGCGATTCTCGCGGCCGCACCTGGCGCCATCGAGATCGGCGACCGGCGCAAGGCCATCCACGAGGCGGTCGGGATGCTTCACGCTGGCGACACGCTGATCGTGGCCGGCAAGGGCCATGAGGAAGGCCAGACCATCCGCACCGAGACCCTGCATTTTTCCGACCATGAGGAAGTTCGCTCGGCGCTGCGGGAGCAAGCGGCGTGAGCTATCTGTGGACCTCCGAGGCGCTGGTTGCCGCCATGGATGGCCGGCCGCTCGGTCCGATGCCTGAGGGCATCGCCGGCATTTCCATCGACAGCCGCAGCCTGCAGCCGGGAGACGCTTTCTTCGCCATCAAGGGCGAGGCCATGGACGGCCATGATTTCGTCACCGCCGCCATCAAGACGGGCGCCGGCGTGCTGGTCGTCGCCGAGGGCAAGCTGCCGTCGCTGGGACGGCTGACGGCACCGATGATCGTTGTTGAAGACGTGCTCGTCGCGCTGGAAAAGCTCGGTGTTGCCGCGCGCGCACGCTCAAACGCGAGGGTGATTGCCGTGACCGGATCGGCGGGCAAAACCACCACCAAGGAAGCACTGCGACACGCTCTCTCCGCGGTCGGTACCGTGCATGCATCGGCCCAGTCGTTCAACAATCACTGGGGTGTGCCGCTGACGCTGGCGCGCATGCCGCAGGATTGCGACTATGCCGTCTTCGAGATCGGCATGAACCATCCGGACGAGATCCGGCCTCTGGTCAAGATGGTCCGGCCGCATGTCGCCATCATCACGCTGATCGCCGCCGCTCATCTCGGCTTCTTCCGCAACATGGACGAGATCGCCAAGGCCAAGGCGGAGGTTTTCGAAGGGCTGGAGCCCGGTGGCGCTGCCCTTCTCAACCGCGACGACTCGCGCTGGAAGCTGCTGGAGAAGTTGGCGAAAGAGGCCGGCGTCGAGCATGTTTACGGGTTCGGCGAGAATGCCCGGGCGACCTTCAAACTGATCAAATGCGAGCTCAATGCCGATCACTCCGTCATCACCGCTAAGATTGGCGGGCATGAGATCGTCGCCAGGATCGGCGCGCCGGGCCGCCATATGGTGCAGAATGTGCTGGCGGTGCTGGGTGCAGCGCATCTGGTCGGCGCCGACGTCACCAGGGTTGCGCAGGCGCTGGCCGATCTTTCGCCCGAACGCGGACGCGGCAAGCGCTATGTGTTGCGTCATCCCAAGGGGCCGATCACGCTGATCGACGAGAGCTACAACGCCAATCCGGCGTCGATGAGCGCTGCGATGGCACTGCTCAACACGACACCGGTGTCGGGCGAAGGCAGGCGCATTGCCGTGCTCGGCGATATGCTCGAGCTCGGCAGCCATTCGGCGAAATTGCATGCCGCGCTTGCCGACCTGATCGTCGGCACCGACACGCGCACGGTTTTTCTCGGCGGTCCGGAAATGCGGGCGCTGGCCGACGTCTTGCCCGGCGAGATCAGGACGGAGTACCGCGCCGGCGCGGAAGATCTGAAACCGGTTCTTCTATCGGAATTGAAGCCCGGCGACGTGGTCATGATCAAATCGTCGAAGGGCATAGGCTTTTCAAAGCTGGTCGAGGCGTTGCTCGGCACGTTTCCGGCGGAAGCCACAACCAGCAGACAGACCTAGGATCGGTCCGGGGGACGCAAGCGCATGCTAACACTGCTCGTCGAATTTGCGGACAAGATCTCGGTCTTCAACGTCTTCCGCTACATAACATTCCGCACCGGCGGAGCGCTGATCACAGCGGCGCTGATCGTGTTCATCTTCGGACCGACCATCATCAATTCGCTGAGGCTGCGGCAAGGCAAGGGCCAGCCGATCCGCGCCGACGGGCCGCAGACGCATTTCAAGAAGGCGGGAACGCCGACCATGGGCGGACTGATGATCCTGTCCGGCATCGTCGGTTCCTCGCTGCTGTGGGCGAACCTGTCGAGCATCTACGTCTGGGTGGTGCTGCTGGTGACACTGGGATTTGGCTCAATCGGCTTTTACGACGACTACCTCAAGGTGACGAAGCAATCGCATCTCGGCTTTTCCGGCAAAGCGCGGCTGGGGCTCGAATTCGTCATCGCAGGCATCGCCGCCTGGGTGATCATGCATAACGGCCAGGCGCCCTTCTCGTCATCGTTGACATTCCCTTTCGCCAAGGAGTTTCTCGTCAATCTCGGCTGGTTCTTCATCCCGTTCTCGTGCTTCGTCATCGTCGGCGCCGGCAATGCGGTGAACCTGACCGACGGCCTCGACGGGCTGGCGATCGTGCCGATCATGATCGCCGCCGCATCCTTCGGCGTCATCGCCTATCTCTCCGGCAATGCAGTGTTCGCCGAATATCTGCAGATTCATTTCGTACCCGGCACCGGCGAACTTGCGGTGGTCCTTGGAGCGGTGATCGGCGCCGGGCTTGGCTTCCTCTGGTTCAATGCGCCGCCGGCGGCGATCTTCATGGGCGACACCGGCTCGCTGGCGCTGGGTGGGCTGATCGGCACGGTCGCGGTGGCGACCAAGCACGAGATCGTGCTGGTCATCGTCGGCGGCCTGTTCGTCGTCGAGATATTCTCGGTCATCATCCAGGTCGGCTACTTCAAGATGACCGGCAAGCGCGTCTTCCTGATGGCGCCGATCCACCATCATTTCGAAAAGCTCGGCTGGACCGAAAGCCAGGTGGTGATCCGCTTCTGGATCATCGCCGTCATCCTGGCGCTGGTCGGCCTGTCGACCCTGAAGCTCAGATAGGAGGCCGCTTGATCCCCGCCGCATCCTTTTCAGGCAAGCGCGTTTCGCTCTTCGGGCTCGGCGGCTCGGGGATTGCTACGGCGCGCGCACTGATCGAGGGCGGCGCGGATGTGCTGGCCTGGGACGACAATCCCGACAGCGTCGCCAAGGCCGGCGCGCTCGGCATCACGACAGCGGACCTGCGCGGCGCGGACTGGGCGAGGTTTTCCGCCTTCGTGCTGTCGCCCGGCGTGCCGCTGACGCATCCCAAGCCGCACTGGACCGTCGAGCTCGCGCGGGGCTCAGGCGTCGAGATCATCGGCGACATCGAGCTTTTCTGCCGCGAGCGGACAGCGCGGGCGCCGGCAACGCCCTTCATTGCCATCACCGGCACCAACGGCAAGTCGACGACCACGGCATTGACGGCGCACATCCTCAAATCGGCTGGGCGCGACACGCAGATGGGCGGCAATATCGGCCGCGCGGTGATGACGCTTGATCCGCCGCAGCCTGAGCGGCACTATGTGGTTGAGTGCTCTTCCTACCAGATCGATCTTGCCCCCTCGATCAATCCGACGGCCGGTGTGCTGCTCAATCTGACGCCGGACCATCTCGACCGCCATGGCACGATGCAGCACTACGCCTCGATCAAGGAGCGGCTGGTGGCCGGCAGCGAGACGGCAATCATCGGTGTCGACGATTCCTGGTGCGCCCAGATCGCCGATCGGCTGGAGCGAGCGGGCCGGCAGGTCATTCGGATCTCCAAGCGCCTGCCGCTGACCGACGGCTATTTCGCCGACGGCACCAACCTGATGGAAGCCGTGCACGGCCGCTACAGCCGGGTCGCCTTCCTCGAAGGCATCGGCTCGTTGCGCGGCCAGCACAATGCGCAGAATGCGCTGGCCGCCGCCGCCGCCTGCCTCAAGGTCGGGCTCGAGCTCGGCGAAATCCAGTCCGGACTGGAGAGTTTCCCGGGGCTGGCGCACCGCATGGAGCAGGTCGGCCGCAAGGGCCATGTGCTGTTCGTCAACGATTCCAAGGCGACCAATGCCGATGCCGCTGCACCAGCGCTGTCGAGCTTTGCGCGTATCTACTGGATTGCCGGCGGCCTGCCGAAAGAGGGCGGCATCGAGCCGTTACGCGGCTTCTTCCCGCGCATCGCCAAGGCCTATCTGATCGGCGAAGCTGCGCCGGCCTTTTCCGCGACGCTGGGCGAAGCGGTGCCCTACGAGATATCAGGCACGTTGGCGGCGGCAGTCGAACACGCCGCTCGCGAAGCGGCCAGGGATAGTAGCGGCGAGGCAGTGGTGCTGCTGTCGCCGGCCTGCGCCAGTTTCGACCAGTTCAAGAATTTCGAAGTCCGCGGCGAGGCGTTCAGGCAAGCCGCAACCGCCATTGATGGCGTGAAGCCCATCGGAGGGACACGATAATGCAAAGCCGTCTCGACAAAAGCCCTGTGGCGACCTGGTGGTGGACGATCGATCGCTGGTTCCTGGCGGCGTTCCTGTCGCTGATGGGGCTCGGCATCGTTTTGTCCTTCGCCGCAAGCCCGGCGGTGGCCGAGCGCATCGGGCTAGACAGTTTCCACTTCGCGACACGCCAGATTATCTTCACCATTCCGGCGCTTGGGGTAATGCTGGCCGTCTCGTTCCTTGAATCCAGGCAGATCCGGCGCATGGCGCTGGTCATGTTGTGCATCATGCTGTTTCTGATGGTGGCGGTGCTCTATATCGGCGTCGAGGTGAAGGGCGCGCGGCGCTGGGTGTCGCTAGCCGGCCTGTCGATCCAGCCGTCCGAGTTCCTGAAACCGGCCTTCGTCATCATCTGCGCCTGGCTGTTCGCCGAGCACAAGCGGCAGCCCGACATTCCGGGCAATCTGTTCGCAATGTTGCTGCTTGCGCTGGTCATCTCGCTGCTGGTGGCGCAGCCTGACCTGGGGCAAACCATGCTGGTGCTCGGCACCTGGGGGGTGATGTTCTTCATGGCCGGGTTGCCGTGGCTGTGGATCGTCGCGCTGGGTGCTGCCGGCGTCGGCGGCGTGTTCGCCGCCTATGCGGTGTTCCCGCACGTTGCCGGCCGCATCGACCGCTTCATGACCGGCGAGGGCGACACGTTTCAGGTCGACATGGGCCGCGAGGCGCTGATCAATGGCGGCTGGTTCGGGGTCGGGCCAGGCGAGGGTACCGTCAAGCGGGTCATCCCCGACAGCCATGCCGACTTTGTCTTCTCCGTCGCCGGCGAGGAATTCGGGCTGATCATGTGTTTCTTCATCATGTCCATCTTCGGCTTCATCGTGCTGCGCGGTCTCAACACGGCACTCAGGGAGCAGGACGATTTCACCCGCTACGCGGTGGGCGGCCTGGTCACGGTCTTCGGGCTGCAGTCGGTCATCAACATGGCCGTCAATCTGCAGCTGATGCCGGCCAAGGGCATGACGCTGCCGTTCATCTCCTACGGCGGTTCTTCGCAGATCGCGATCGCCATCTCGATGGGCATGGTGCTGGCGCTGACGCGCAAGCGCCCGGAAAAGCGCAAGCAGCTGGGCTTCATGCCGCCGCCGCGTGCGATGCCGGCGGAGTGAGATGGCGAAGGGGGTTATCCTTCTCGCGGCGGGCGGAACGGGCGGACATCTGTTCCCGGCCGAGGCGCTGGCACATGAACTGACCAGGCGCGGCTGGACGGTGCATCTTGCGACGGACGACCGTGCCGAGCGCTTTGCCGGGCAGTTCCCGGCGGCCGCCATCCATCCGATCCAGTCGGCGACGATGGGCTCGAAGAATCCTTTTGCCATGCTCGCCGCGTTTTGGAAAATCTGGCGCGGGGTTAGGCAGGCATCGGCCGTCATCGCCAGCATCAAGCCCGCCATCGTGGTCGGCTTCGGCGGCTATCCGACACTGCCGCCGCTTTACGCGGCGACCCGGCGCAAGGTGCCGACGCTGATCCACGAGCAGAATGCGGTGATGGGCCGCGCCAACCGGGCGCTCGCCGGCCGCGTCGACGCCGTTGCCGGCGGGTTCCTGCCGGAAGACATCAGTGCCACTGGCGCCAAGACGGTGACCACCGGCAATCCGGTCAGGCCGCAAGTATTGGAAGCGGCAAATACACCCTATGCTGCATCGGCCGGCGAAGAGCCGTTCCGGTTTCTGGTGTTTGGCGGCAGCCAGGGCGCGCAGTTCTTTTCCGATGCGGTGCCGGCGGCGATCGCCCGGTTTTCCGATGCACAGCGTAGGCGACTGGCGATCACGCAGCAGGCTCGCGCCGACGATGTGACGCGGGTGAAAGCCGCCTATGCTGCGCTTGGCATCGAGGCCGAGGTGTCGCCCTTCTTCACCGACATGGCGGCGCGGCTCGCGGCGGCGCATCTGGTGATGTCGCGCTCCGGCGCGTCGACCGTATCGGAAATCGCGGTGATCGGCAGGCCGGCGCTGCTGGTGCCTTATCCGCACGCGCTCGACCACGACCAGGCGGCGAATGCGGCCGCCCTTGCCGCAGCGGGTGGCGCCGAGGTGTATCCGCAATCCACGCTTTCGGCGGAGCGGATCGCTGCGCTTGTCGGCGGGCTGATGGATGATCCAGGCAGGGCGGCGACAATGGCTGCGGCGGCGAAATCGTCCGGTAAACCGGACGCAGCGCGGTTGCTCGCCGATCTGACAGAGGCTATTGCGTCCAGGAAATCCGTTTCGGAATTCAGGAAGGAGACGCGCGCATGAAGATGCCACAGACGATCGGCCTCGTGCATTTCATCGGCATTGGCGGCATCGGCATGAGCGGCATCGCCGAGGTGCTGCACAATCTCGGCTACAAGGTGCAGGGATCCGATCAGGCCGACAGCGCCAATGTGCAGCGGCTGCGCGACAAGGGCATCGAATGCTTCGTCGGCCATCACGCCGAGAATATCGGCGATGCCGAAGTGGTTGTCGTCTCGACGGCGATCAAGAAATCCAATCCGGAGCTGAAGGCCGCGCGCGAGAAACTGCTCCCCATCGTCCGGCGCGCCGAAATGCTGGCCGAGCTGATGCGCTTCCGGCAGGCGGTCGCGATCGGCGGCACGCATGGCAAGACGACGACGACTTCGATGGTGGCGACGCTACTCGATGCCGGCGGGCTCGACCCGACGGTGATCAATGGCGGCATCATCAATGCCTATGGCACCAATGCCCGCATGGGCGACGGCGAATGGATGGTGGTCGAGGCCGACGAGAGCGACGGCACCTTCCTCAAGCTGCCGGCCGAGATTGCCGTCGTCACCAATATCGACCCCGAGCATCTCGACCATTACGGCTCCTTCGACAAAGTGCGCGAGGCGTTTCGCCAGTTCGTCGAGAATGTGCCGTTCTACGGCTTTGGCGTGATGTGCACCGATCATCCCGAGGTGCAGGCGCTGGTCGGCCGCATCGAGGACCGGCGCGTCATCACCTATGGCGAAAATGCGCAGGCCGACGTGCGCTTCACCAATCACCGCATGGACGGCCCGACCTCGGAATTCGACGTGGTGATCCGCGACCGCAAGACGCACGGCCAGATAACGATATCAGGTCTGCGGCTGCCCATGCCCGGGCGCCACAATGTCTCCAATGCGACGGCGGCGATTGCCGTCGCGCATGAGCTCGGCCTTTCGGCTGAGGCAATCAAGAAGGGTCTGTCGTCCTTCGCGGGCGTCAAGCGGCGCTTCACCCATACCGGTTCGTGGAACGGTGTCGATGTGTTCGACGATTACGGTCATCATCCGGTCGAGATCACGGCGGTACTGAAGGCTGCGCGCAGCGCTACCAAGGGCCGCATCATCGCCGTTACCCAACCGCATCGCTTCACCCGGCTGCGCGATCTGTTCGACGAGTTTTCCGTCTGCTTCAACGACGCCGATACGGTAATGGTGGCGCCCGTCTATGCGGCCGGCGAGGAACCGATCGACGGCGTTACGTCCGACGCACTGGTGTCGCGCATCCGCTCCGGCGGCCATCGCGACGCACGCTACATCGAGGGTCCGGCGGCGATTGCGCCGATCGTGCGCGAGGTGGCGAAGCCGGGCGATTTCGTCGTTTTCCTCGGCGCCGGCAACATCACCCAATGGGCCTATGCGCTGCCCAAGGAACTCGGCGGGACCATCTCATGATGCGCGGCCAGGCGTTGATCGAGAAGCTTGGCGACCGGCTTGCCGGACTGCGCGGCCGCATCACGCCCAATGCCGAGATGGACAAGATCACCTGGTTTCGAGCCGGCGGGCTCGCGGACGCATTGTTCCAGCCGGCCGACGAGGACGATCTTGCCGCGTTCCTGAAGGCGGTGCCGGAGGAAATTCCGCTGACCATCGTCGGCGTCGGCTCGAACCTGCTTGTCCGTGACGGCGGCATTGCGGGCTTTGTCATCCGGCTTTCGGCCAAGGGCTTTGGCGAGACCGAAGTGATTGCGCCGACCACGATCAAGGCGGGCGCCGCGACACCCGACAAGCGCCTTGCGACCGTCGCCTATGATGCGGGCATCGGTGGCTTTCATTTCTACCACGGCATTCCCGGCGCCATCGGCGGAGCGCTGAGGATGAACGCCGGCGCCAATGGCGTCGAGACGCGCGAGCGTGTGGTCGAGGTGCGGGCGCTCGATCGCAAGGGCAATGTTCATACGCTGAGCAATGCCGACATGGGCTATGCCTATCGCCATTCCGCAGCGCCGTCCGGGCTGATTTTCACATCGGCGCTGCTCGAAGGCGTTCTCGAGGACAAGGCGGCGATCAAGGCTGCGATGGATGCTGTCCAGAACCATCGCGAGACCGTGCAGCCGATCCGCGAAAAGACGGGTGGCTCGACCTTCAAGAATCCCGAGGGCACCTCGGCCTGGAAGGAAATCGACAAGGCCGGCTGCCGCGGCCTGATGGTCGGTGGGGCGCAGATGTCGCCGATGCATTGCAACTTCATGATCAACACCGGAACGGCCACAGGCTACGAGCTTGAATATCTCGGTGAGACGGTGCGTGCGCGTGTGCTCGAAAGATCGGGCATCCGGCTGCAGTGGGAGATCAAGCGCATCGGCAATTTTCGGCCGGGCCATGCCGTCCAGGAATTTCTCGGGCAGTTGCTTTAGGCAAGCCGACCGCCGTTGCCTTTCGGACTCATGAATTCACATTTTGCTGCCGTTTTTGCGGAAAGTGAATCCATCGGAATCGTAAGCACTTGCCAGCGAATCAACTCTCTGATTCTCTGCCCTGAAGCGTTTCCTGATTTGAGTCGTTTCGACGCGTTACTCGCGTTTCCGTCTGGGGGGCAACCTGCCGGGAGACTCGGACTCAATGTTGCGGAAACACGGGAGCGAAATTGCTCGGGCGCATTTGAGTGCGTGCGATGCTTTTCGGGGCATGCACGATGGTGCAGGCCTGCTGTGAGAGGAAATGACGGGGAATGACAAGCAAGCACGTGGCCGTCCTTCTGGGTGGATTCTCGTCCGAGCGGCCCGTGTCCCTGTCGTCGGGCAAAGCTTGCGCCGATGCGCTCGAGGGAGAGGGCTACCAGGTGACCCGCGTCGACGTCTCGCGCGACATCGGCTCGGTGCTCAGCGCGCTCAAGCCTGACGTGGTCTTCAACGCGCTGCACGGCCCCTTCGGCGAGGATGGCACCATCCAGGGGATCCTTGAATACCTAGCAATTCCCTATACCCATTCCGGTGTGCTTGCCTCGGCGCTCGCGATGAACAAGGAACAGGCCAAGAAGGTCGCTAAGGCGGCCGGCATTCCGGTGGCGGAATCGAAGGTGGCCAATCGCTTCGCCATCCAGAACAAGCACCCGATGAAGCCGCCCTATGTCGTCAAGCCGGTCAACGAAGGGTCGAGCTTCGGTGTCGTCATCGTGCATGAAGGCCAGTCGCATCCGCCGCAGATCATCGGCTCGTCCGAGTGGAGATACGGCGATACGGTCATGGTCGAGCGTTATGTGCACGGGCGGGAATTGACCTGCGCGGTGATGGGCGATGTGGCGCTCGGTGTCTGCGAGATCATCCCGACCGGCCATTCCTTCTACGACTATGATTCAAAATACGTCGCGGGAGGATCAAAACACGAATGCCCGGCAAAACTTTCACCGAATATTTACCAAAAAATACAGACACTGACGCTCAAGGCTCACCAAGCTATCGGCTGTCGGGGCGTTTCCCGGTCGGACTTCCGTTATGACGATCGTCACTCCGAAAACGGCGAAATTGTCTGGCTCGAGGTCAACACCCAGCCGGGCATGACGCCGACGTCTTTGGTGCCGGAAATCGCCGCGCAAGCGGGACACTCGTTCGGCGATTTGTTGAGTTGGATGGTGGAGGACGCTTCGTGTCTGCGTTGAAGTGGGGACAGGGCAAGGGGAAGGGCGCGGCCGGGCCGGCGCTGTTCGGCATGCCGTTGTCGTTCGACCATTTCGTGCTGCCGCGCCTGCTCCGCCGGCCGGTGCGCGTGCTGGCGCGCCTCGGCGAAGGCGACTTCGAAGCGCCGCCCTATTGCGCTGCCATGCTGTCGGCAGCATTGCTTATTTCGAGCAGTGCCTATGCCGCCTATCTCGGCGGACATGCCGACGCCATCGTCCAGAGTGTCACCGCCCGCACCGGCTTTGCCGTCGACCAGGTCAAGGTCGTCGGCAACCGCGAAACGTCCGAGATCGATATTCTCGACAGGCTAGAACTCGACGGCTGGACCTCGCTGATCGGCTTCGATGCCGAAGCCGCACGCGAACGCATCACCACGCTGCCCTGGGTCGAAGCCGCGGCAGTGCGCAAGGTCTACCCGCATACGCTGGAAGTGCGCGTCGAGGAACGCGAGCCGTTCGCGCTGTGGCAGCAAGGCAGCGCGCTTTCGGTCATCGAGAAATCCGGCACCGTCATTGCGCCGTTCTCCGGCGGCAAGCAGATATTGCTGCCGCTGATCATTGGCACCGGCGCACCGGCCAAAGCGCCGGATTTCCTAGCCAAGATCAAGAATTATCCGGAGCTCGCCGCGCGGATCAAGGGCTATATCCGCATCGGCGAACGGCGCTGGGATCTCAAGCTTGAAAACGGCATCACGATCAAGCTTCCCGAAGACGGTGAGGATCAGGCGATTGCCGACCTGGTCAGGATGGACCACGAGAACGGGCTTTTGACGCGCGACATCGCCGCCGTCGACATGCGCCTGTCCGATCGTCTGGTCGTCCAGTTGACGCCGGAAGCGGCGACACAGCGCCAAGCCGCGCTCGACGAAAAGCCCAAGATGCTGAAGCGCAAGCCGGAGACGAAGATATGAGCTGGCTTGGCGGCAATAGCGATGCCTCGTCGCGCCGGTCCGGCATCCTGACGGTGCTGGATGTCGGCTCCAGTAAGGTCTGCTGCGTGGTGGCCAAGCTCAAGCCGCGCGACGATGGCAAGCTGCTGCGCGGACGCTCGCATCGCATTCAGGTGATCGGCATCGGCCACCAGAAATCGCAAGGCGTGAAATCGGGCGTCGTCATCGATCTCGACCGTGCCGAGCACGCCATCCGTCTTGCCGTCGACGCCGCCGAACGCATGGCGGGACTGACGGTCGATTCGCTGATCGTCAACATGACTGCCGGCCGGCTGAAGAGCGAGGCTTTTTCGGCCACCATCAATCTCGGCGGCCATGAGGCCGACGAGGCCGACATCAAGCGCGTGCTTGCCGCCGGCGCCAAGCAGGCGCTGCGGGCCGAGCGCGAGGTGATCCATTCGCTTCCCGTTGCCTTTTCGCTGGATGCCGAGCGCGGTGTGCGCGATCCGCGCGGCATGGTTGGCGACCAGCTTGGCGTCGACATGCACGTGCTGACAGGCGACGCGGCGCCCTTGCGCAATCTGGAGCTCTGCATCAACCGCTCGCATCTGTCGGTCGAGCGCATGGTGGCGACGCCCTATGCCAGCGGGCTAGCCGCCCTGGTCGACGACGAGCTCGAAATGGGCGCGGCCTGCATCGACATGGGCGGCGGCACGACGACGATCTCGGTGTTTTCGGAAGGCAAGTTCGTCCATGGCGACGCCATCGCGATCGGCGGTAACCACGTCACGCTGGATATGGCCAAAGGCCTGTCGACCTCGCTCGATGCCGCCGAAAGGCTGAAAGTGATGCACGGCTCGGCGCTGCCTGGCAGTGCCGACGACCGCGACCTGGTCTCCATCCATCCGATCGGCGAGGACGGCGAGGTGCCGTTGCAGATCCCGCGCTCGGTGATGACGCGCATCATCCGCGCCCGCATCGACGAGACGCTGGAATTGCTGCGCGACCGGCTGAACAAATCCGGCTACGGCAACGCCGTCGGCAAGCGTGTGGTGCTGACCGGCGGCGCCAGCCAGCTTGCTGGCCTGCCCGAAGCAGCACGCCGCATTCTCGGCCGCAATGTGCGCATCGGACGCCCACTTGGCGTGGCAGGCCTGCCCGAGGCGGCCAAGGGGCCGGCTTTCTCGACGCCCGTCGGGCTTCTGATCTACCCGCAGATGGCGAGCTTCGAGAGCCGCCCGGCGAAGGGAATTTCCGGTCTTCGGATGACCGGAACAGGCGGAAAACTGCATCGAATGAGTCAGTGGTTGAGAGACAGTTTTTAATTTGACGGGGACAGCCCCATAGGCGGCCGCGGCGGCGAAGCGGCGGGAAAGGCAAAGGACGAAGACAATGACCATCAATCTGCAGAAGCCGGACATCACCGAGCTCAAGCCGCGCATCACCGTGTTCGGTGTCGGCGGCGGCGGCGGCAATGCCGTCAACAACATGATCACCGCCGGCTTGCGCGGCGTCGAGTTCGTGGTGGCCAACACCGACGCGCAGGCACTGACGATGTCGAAGGCCGAGCGGCTGATCCAGCTCGGTGCGCATGTCACCGAGGGTCTCGGCGCCGGATCGCAGCCTGAAGTCGGGCGCGCGGCGGCGGAGGAATGCATCGACGAGATCATCGATCATCTCTCCAACACGCATATGTGCTTCGTCACTGCCGGTATGGGCGGCGGCACCGGCACCGGGGCGGCCCCCGTCGTCGCGCGCGCTGCCCGCGAAAAGGGCATCCTCACCGTCGGCGTCGTCACCAAGCCGTTCCACTTCGAAGGCCAGCGCCGCATGAAGACGGCCGACATGGGTATCGAGGAACTGCAGAAATGCGTCGATACCTTGATCGTCATTCCCAACCAGAACCTATTCCGGCTGGCCAATGACAAGACCACCTTCGCCGATGCCTTCGCCATGGCCGACCAGGTGCTCTATTCGGGCGTTGCCTGCATCACCGACCTGATGGTCAAGGAAGGGCTGATCAATCTCGACTTCGCCGACGTCCGCTCGGTCATGCGCGAAATGGGCAAGGCGATGATGGGAACCGGCGAGGCTTCGGGCGAGGGCCGCGCAATGGCCGCGGCGGAAGCCGCCATCGCCAACCCGCTGCTCGACGAGACCTCGATGAAGGGCGCCAAGGGCCTGCTGATCTCGATCACCGGCGGCCGCGACCTGACCCTGTTCGAAGTCGATGAGGCGGCAACGCGCATTCGCGAAGAGGTCGACCAGGACGCCAACATCATTCTGGGCGCCACCTTCGACGAGGAACTCGAGGGCGTTATCCGCGTGTCGGTGGTCGCCACCGGCATCGATAAATCGGCGGCCGAAATCGCTGCCGCGCCGATCGCCATCCGCACGGCTCCGCCGAAGCCGGTCAGCCGCCCGGCGGCTCAGGTCACGGAAATGCGGCCGGCGGCTGCCCAGCAACCGATCTATGAACCACGTGCTGCCGATCCGGTCGCCGAGGCCATTCAGCTCGCCGAGGCAAATGCGGTAGCGATGGCGCAGGCCCGCCCGGCACCGGTAGCCCATGCGGAAGACTTCCGCCCGCAGAGCAAGATCTTCCAGGCGCCTCCGGCTCAGCCGCAGCCGACGATGCAGCCAGCGGTTCAGCAAGTGATGCAGCCCGCTCCGCATCGTGAAATGCCGCAGCCGGTTGCCGCAGCACCCCAGCGCATGCCGCGGGTCGAGGATTTCCCACCGCAGGTGAAGGCCGAAGTGGAAGCCAAGGCCCGCCCGGCCGACCACGAGAACAGCGGCCCGATGGGCTTGCTCAAGCGCCTGACCAACGGCTTGACCCGCCGCGAAGAGGAGCCTGCACGGCTGCAGCCGGCGCAGCCGCGCGAACCGAAACTGCGCCAGGCGCCGGCGGAAGTGCGCCGCCTAGCCAGCCAGGATCCGCAACTTTACGCGCCGCGCCGCGGCCAGCTGGACGAGCAGGGCCGACTGACGCCGCAGGGCCGGGCTGTCCAGGAAGACGATCAGTTGGAGATTCCCGCCTTCCTGCGCCGACAGGCCAATTGATCTGTTGACGGTTCGTAACATTTGTTAACAGGCGAGCAGGAAACTGTTCGCCTGTTAACATTAAAAGCGATTTTAAAACAAAGACTTATGAGGCATTCCCGCTCCGGACCGCGGTTACAAAGAGTAAGAAACCGTGATTTGGAGTCTCCCTACGGGACCATTATCTTCGCCACCGACCAAAGTCGGTTTGCTGGGAGTCTTGGGGAAGTGGCCCTGCCTGCCGATCAATCAAGAGCCGCGCCCTCAGGGCGGATGAAGCGGACCTAGGCAGTGTGGGCTATGGGGATTGTTTTGCACGACTATCAGACGACACTTAAATCGCGTGCGACGCTGACCGGCATCGGCGTTCACAGCGGCACCCCGGTCACCGTCCATTTCCTGCCGGCAGATGCCGATACGGGTGTCGTCTTCCAGCTTTCGAATGCAAGCGGAAGCCACGAATTTCGCGCGCTCGTCTCCGAGGTCGGTGCCACCGACCTCTGCACCATGCTTGGCGATCCGCAAGGCGAGCACATTGCTACGGTCGAGCATCTGATGGCGACGCTTTTCGGCCTTGGGATCGACAATCTCGTCATCGAAATCGACGGCCATGAGGTGCCTATCCTCGACGGCAGCGCAGTGATGTTCGTCGAGGCCATTGACCAAGCAGGCATCGAAACGCTGCCGGTCAAGCGTCGCTACATCAGGGTGGTCAAGCCGGTTCGCATCGAGAACGGCGCCTGCTGGGCGGAGTTCAGGCCCTATGACGGCACGCGCTTCGAGATCGAGATCGATTTCGAAAGCCCGGCGATCGGGCGCCAGCTTTTTGCATCCGACATGAATGCCGACATTTTCCGCCGCGACGTCGCGCGGGCTCGCACTTTCGGTTTCATGAAGGACGTCGAGCGGCTATGGGCGGCCGGCTATGCGCTCGGCTCCTCTTTGGAAAACTCCCTGGTGATCGGCGACGACAACCGTGTGATCAACATGGGAGGCGTGCGCTATCCCAACGAGTTCGCGCGCCACAAGACGATGGATGCGATGGGCGACCTGGCGCTCGCCGGTGCCCGGTTCATCGGCTGCTTCCGCTCCTACCGCGGTGGCCACAGGCTGAACGCCGCGGCGTTGCGCCGCCTCTTGTCCGACCGTTCGGCTTTCGAGATCGTTGAGACGACGCGCCGCGAGCGCGGGCGTACTGCCGAGATGAGCGCCGTCAATGCGCCCGTCTTTGCGCCCTGGATGATCTGATTCTTAAGGTCTTACGGCTCCTGTTGCGGTCAAGCTGTGTTGCATGGATGCATCACCGGCCGGCCAAATTACGCAGCTTTCCAGGTGGCGCCAAACCGCCATAAAAATGTGCGATTGGCCGGGGATAGCGTTGCCGGGCAAGGCAATTATGGTTTATGGCTGCTGCCGTCGACTGAAATGACGCCGAAAGGGCGGAATCCAAACATGTTTTTCAAGCGAGTTGGTCAATCGAAGGCGCTGCGGCGGGCTGTTTTCCTGGCGCTTTCGGTGGTCGTTCCATCGCTGTTTCTGTCGGCCTGCATGTCGTCCGAGAAGGACGTCGATCTGTCGACCTATGTCGATCAGACCGAGCCGGCCGACGTGCTCTACAATCAGGGTCTCGCCAATCTGAATGCCGGGCGACTGCAGGAGGCAAGCCGCAAATTCGATGCCGTCGACCGCCAGCATCCATATTCCGAATTCGCCCGCAAATCGATGGTGATGGGTGCCTTTGCCGACTATCGTCAGGGCAACTACGACGAGGCGATCGGTTCGGCCAAGCGCTACCTGACGCTCTACCCGTCGACCGACGATGCAGCCTATGCCCAGTATATTATCGGGCTGAGCTACTACCGACAGATCAAGGACGTCACCCAGGACCAGAAGGAAGCGCGTCTTACCGCGCAGACGATGCAGGACCTGGTAACGCGCTGGCCGACTTCCGAATATGCCGACGATGCCAAGGAGAAGATCCGCTTCGCCAACGATCAGCTCGCCGGCAAGGAGATGCAGATCGGCCGCTATTATCTTGAGCGCCGCGAATATATCGCAGCCGTCAAACGGTTCCGCAACGTCGTGGAGAACTACTCCAACACACGCCATGTCGAGGAGGCGCTGGCGCGTCTTACCGAGAGCTACTATGCGATGGGGCTGACGTCGGAAGCGCAGACCGCTGCGGCCGTGCTCGGCACCAACTATCCCGACAGCCAGTGGTACAAGGACTCCTACAAGCTCCTGCAGAGTGGTGGGCTCGAGCCGCGCGAGAATGCCGGATCGTGGATCTCCAAGGCCGGGAAGCTGATCACCGGCGCCTGAGCGGCGCGTCACCATGCTCTCCAGGCTGTCGATCCGCGATATCGTTCTGATCGAGAAGCTGGACATCGACTTCTCGTCCGGCCTTTCGGTGCTGACCGGCGAAACCGGCGCCGGAAAGTCCATCCTGCTCGACGCCTTGTCGCTGGCGCTTGGCGCCCGCGGCGACGCCTCGCTGGTGCGGCATGGCGCGGCGCAAGGCCAGATCATCGCTGTCTTCGACGTGCCGCGCAACCACCCGGCCCGTATGCTGCTCGCCGAGAACGCCATCGAGGACGACGGCGACATCATCCTGCGCCGCGTCCAGACGGCGGACGGCCGCACGCGCGTGTTCGTCAACGACCAGCCGTCCAGCGTGACGCTGATGCGCGACGTCGGCCATGCGCTGGTCGAGATCCACGGCCAGCACGACGAGCGCGCTTTGGTCGATCCCGGCGCGCATCGCGAGTTGCTCGACAGTTTCGGCGGTCATCTGGGTGCCGCGCGGGCAACAGGCGAGGCGTGGCGGCACTGGCGTACCTGCGAGCAAGAATTTTCACGGCACCGGGCCAAAGTCGAGGCAGCTGCCCGCGAGGCCGATTATCTGCGTGCAGCGGTTGCCGAATTGACCAGGCTCGATCCGCAACCGGGCGAAGAGACCGAGCTGGCCGAACTGCGCGCCGCGATGATGCGGGCGGAAAAGATCGCCTCGGAAATCCACGACGCCCAGGATGTACTCTCGGGTCCGTCCTCGCCCTTGCCGCAACTGGCCAGCCTGCTCAGGCGGCTGCAGCGCAAGGTGACCGAAGCGCCCGGCCTGCTCGAGGATGTCGTCAAATCGCTCGACGAGGCGATGCTGTCGCTCGACGCGGCGCAGTCGGGCGTGGAAGCAGCGCTGCGCGCCACCGAATATGATCCGCAGCGGCTGGAGAAGGCTGAGGAGCGGCTGTTTTCGCTGCGTGCCGCCTCGCGCAAGCACAGCGTCGCCGTCGATGACCTGGCGCAATTGCGTGACACCATGGCTGCCGACCTTGCCGATCTCGACGCCGGCGAGGAGCGCCTGCATGCGCTGGAGAAACAGGCTGCAGCGGCAAGCCAGGCCTATGACATTACGGCGGCCCAGCTGTCGTCGCTTCGCCATGCGGCGTCCGTCGGGCTGACCAAGGCGGTAATGGCCGAACTGCCGGCGCTGAAGCTCGAACGGGCCGAGTTCATCGTCGAGATCGCAAGCGATGCCGAGAGCCGCATGGAAGAAGGCATCGACCAGGTCGAGTTCTGGGTGCGCACCAATCCCGGCACCAGGCCCGGCCCGATGATGAAGGTCGCTTCCGGCGGCGAGCTTTCGCGATTCCTGCTGGCGTTGAAGGTAGCACTCGCTGACCGGGGCTCGGCGCCGACCTTGGTCTTTGACGAAATCGACACCGGCGTCGGCGGCGCGGTTGCCGACGCTATCGGCCAGCGGCTGGCGCGGCTGGCAAAACGCGTGCAGGTGCTTTCGGTCACGCATGCACCGCAAGTGGCGGCGCGCGCTGCGACGCATTTCCTGATCTCCAAATCGGGCGGGGCCGACCGGGTCTCGACCGGCATCGCCGAGATGGACCGGGCGGCGCGGCAGGAAGAGATCGCACGCATGCTCGCCGGCGCCACCATCACCGACGAGGCGCGCGCAGCGGCCGAGCGGCTGCTGCGGGAGAACACCGCGGCAGCCTAGAGCGGTTCATTGTTTCACGGAAACGCCGAACCGCTCTACCACTTTGTTTGCGCAATTCCAGACGGAAAGCCGTTTCACACTTTTCCTGGAATTGCTCTAGAAGAGTTCGTTTCCGGCGCTCGCGACCGGAGTCAGGGTATGGCTCCATCCTGCTGTTCAGGAATGATTTTCCGTGTCTGGTCTCTCCCTCATGAGAGAATCCTGTTCTATTGTGTCGCGCCACCGTGGAGGGAGCAGTGCATGGACGAAAAACCAGTCGATTCGCTCAGCGAAAGCGAGGCGGCAAGCGAGTTGAAGCGGTTGGCGCAGGAGATCGCCGAGCACGACCGGCGCTACCATGGCGAGGACGCGCCGATAATCACGGATGCGGAATATGATGCGCTGACGCGGCGCAACCTCGCCATTGAACAGCGCTTTCCTGCTTTGGTGCGCGAGGATTCGCCCTCACGCAGGGTCGGCGCGCCGCCGGCGGAAGGCTTTGCCAAGGTGCGTCATGCGGTGCCGATGCTCAGCCTCGCCAAGGCCTATACCGACCAGGATGTCGCCGATTTCATCGTACGTGGCCGGCGGTTCTTTGATCGCGACAAGGATCTGGACATCGCCTTCACAGCTGAGCCGAAGATCGACGGGCTGTCGGCTTCGCTGCGTTATGAAGGTGGTGTGTTCGTGCAGGGAGCAACGCGCGGCGACGGCGCCGTTGGCGAGGACATCACCGCCAATCTGAGGACCATCGCCGACATTCCCAAGACCTTGAAGGGATCGGGCTGGCCCGAGGTCATCGAAATACGCGGTGAGGTCTACATGACCTACGCGGAATTCGAGGCGTTGAAGCAACGCTCGGCGGCGATCGGCGGCCAGGATTACGTCAATCCGCGCAATACGGCCGCCGGGTCGCTCCGTCAGAAAGACCCGTCCGTTACCGCCAGCCGCAACCTCAAGTTCTTTGCCTACGCCTGGGGCTTTACCACAAAGGATCCGGCTCCTACCCAGTACGATTCCGTGCAGAAATTCGCGGAGTGGGGATTCAAGGTCAGCCCGCTGATGGTCCGGGCAAGATCGGTCGAGGAACTGGTCGCGCATTATCACCTAATCGAGACCCAGCGCTCATCGCTTGGCTACGACATCGACGGCGTCGTCTACAAGGTCGACCAGTTGGAATTGCAGCGCAGATGGGGTTTCGTCACTGGCGAACCGCGCTGGGCCGTGGCCCACAAATTTCCAGCCGAACAGGCGATGACGACCGTGCTCAGGATCGACATTCAGGTGGGCCGTACCGGCACGCTGGCGCCCGTTGCCCGGCTTGCGCCCGTTACGGTCGGCGGCGTGGTGGTGGAGAACGTCACGCTTCACAATGAGGATTACATCAAGGGCTTGGACAGCAACGGCCAGCCGATCCGCGACGGCTATGACGTGCGTATCGGCGACACGGTGGTCATCCAGCGGGCAGGGGACGTCATTCCGCAGATCGTCAGCGTCGTCGCCGACAAGCGTCCGCCAGATGCCGTGCCCTACGAATTCCCGCACAAATGTCCGATCTGCGGCTCACCCGCAACGCGCGAAATCAACGAGAAGACCGGCAAGGAAGATTCCCGCCGACGTTGCACCGGCGAACTGATCTGCCCTGCACAGGCCGTCGAAGGATTGCGCCACTTTGTGTCGCGCGGCGCACTGGATATCGAAGGCCTGGGCGCGGAAAACATAGACCTGTTCTTCAATGCCGGGTTGATCAGGACAGCCGCCGATATCTTCACTCTCAGGGACCGCCGTCCCGCCGTCACCAAGGCGCTGGCGGAGCGGCGGGAAGAGCAGGCCAGGCAGCGTGAGGCCGCATCGGGCAAGACGCGCAAGAATGTACGCAGTGTCGAGGAACGCAACTACGACGGCCTCGACAAGCTCTTCGCTGCCATCGACGCTCGCCGCGAACCGGAACTCGATCGCTTCATCTTTGCGCTGGGCATCCGCCATATCGGCGAAACGACGGCCGCTGTGCTGGCCCGAACCTTCTCGACGATCGAGGAGTTGATCCGCATTGGCAAGGAGACAGCAGCGGCAGCCGATCCACACACCGTTTTTCCTTCCATCAACGGCATCGGCGACACGGTGATAGGCGCGCTTCGCGATTTCTTCGGCAATGAACGCAACGACGCCGTGCTTGAAGCGCTGCTTACACAGGTCCACCCGAAGCCGTACATCGTGAACGTCTCAGCCGATAGTGCGGTTGCCGGCAAGACGATCGTGTTTACAGGCACGCTGGAAAAGATGACGCGGCCCGAGGCCAAGGCGATGGCCGAACGTCTCGGCGCGAAGGTCGCCGGCTCGGTTTCTGCGAAGACCGATCTCCTGGTGGCAGGGCCAGGCGCCGGTTCCAAGCTGAAGGACGCGACCAAATTCGGCATCGAGGTGATCGACGAGGACACCTGGCTGCAGCGGATCGGCAAGGGCGGGTGATGGCGGCTGCGTTCAACGGTTTTGGGCAAAAGGCCATTCCCTTCCTCAAGGCGCTCGATTTTCATCAGAGCCGGGAGTGGTTTTTGGAAAACCGCGATCTTTTCGAGCGGGACCTACGTGATCCCTTCGGCGATCTGGTCGAGACGCTCTCCGAGCGCTTCACGGCCGCGGGGCTCGGTTTGCGCGGCGACCGCAAGAAGTCGCTGTTCCGGATTAACCGCGACGTGCGTTTTGCCAAGGACAAACGGCCCTACAACCGGCATTTGTCGGCGATCCTTTCGCCCGACGGCACCAAGATGGAACAGGGCGTGTTCTACGTCCATATCGGGCTCGAGCGCTGCTTTGCCGCCATTGCCTGGTGGCAGCCCGGACCGGAGCTATTGCTGGCGCTACGCAACGCAATCGCGAAGCGGCCAGCTGAATTCCGCAGCCTCGTCGCGGCGCTGAAGAAGAATGGTCTCGAGTTCGACCCGGACGGCTGCATGAAGCGCACACCGCGCGGCTTCGAGCATATCGCCGAGCCCGATCTCGCTGCCGCGATCCGCAACCGGCATTTTGCCGTCCGGCACGCAATCGAGCCGGCGGATATCTACGGAGCTGGATTGGTCGACGAACTCATCGACTTCGTCATGCGGGCAAAACCGCTGCTCGACTGGGGCAGGGCGATCGAAGGCAAGGCTTCGCCGCGCTAGAGCGGGATGCGTTCAAATTGAACCGTGCATCCCCCTCTATCTGTCTGTTTTAGCCGCATTTCTGCGACGCCAAGTGATTCCACTTGGCTGCAAAATGCTCTAGCGGATAAATCAGACGGTCAAATGCGCCGCGCAGTGTAGAGGCTGGTGGTCATGTTGCGGGTTATGAAGCCTTGGAACTCGTCGCGGACGATGCGACCCAGCTCCGCCAGGATTGCTTCGCGGTCGCTGCGGATGTTGATATTGGAAAAAGTGGCATAGAGGGCGACCGTCTGGTCAGGATCGAGGACGAGCGACCAGACACTTGTCCGATGTTCGATGGCATCGAACGCGCCGGTTCGCTCCAGCGCCGCCACGCGGGCCTCGGCATCAAGGGCGAACGGAATACCATTTGAGCCCGCCGAAGGGCTCGAAGGCCCTTCAAGCAGTGCCTTCGTCGCATCATGAAAGGGATCGGGGCGACTGTTGTCGCCGAATACATTCCAGACCATTGCCCACCAGCCGCCCGGCCGAAGCAGCTCGGCGACCTTGACCAGCGCCGTGTCCTCATCCAGCCAATGAAAGGCAGTGGCGCTGACGCCGAGATCAAAACCGGCCTTCTTAAGGACGGCATCCTCAAACGCAGAGACGCTCACCGAGAGCGCCTTGTCCTGAATAGTCTCGCAAAGGAAAGTCGCGAGGCGAGAATCCGGCTCGATGGCGAGCATAGGGCTCGCGCCCAGTTCGAGTAAGCGGCGCGTAGCAGTTCCTGTACCTGCGCCAATCTCGAACGTCGTCGTGCCATGCGCGAGACGGCACCGTTCACATAGAATTTCGAATACCCAATCAGGATAGCCAGGCCGCGTCGCGTGATAGCTGCCGGGATCGGCGCCGAAGGCCAGGCAGCCGAATTTTGGATCGATGAAAAATTCGCTCATTGCAACCACCTCTGGGGAACCACCTCTGGCCCTGGTCTGTGGCCGCCACTTTTGGCAAGGACCGATGGGCGCCAACGGATATGCCCTCCCAGGTGCCAAGCGTCTGATTTTTATCCACTGGGCATGGAGCGCGCTTGCCGCGACGCTTCAGCTGTCATTTCCGCTGATCGTTTGCCTCAAGCGAATTGGTGTGACAAGCCGGACCGCCCTCCCTACATAGGCCTTCCCGAGGAGCGATCGATGTCGGCGGAAGCAATCTCCGAAAACAGTGCGAAAAGCGATTTCTGGGACGGCGTACGGCTCAGCATGCCCGTCGTGGTGGCGTCGGCGCCGTTTGCGTTGCTGTTCGGGGCGCTCGCAGTCGACAACGGGTTTTCCGTGCTCGAAGCGTTCCTGATGAGCGCAACGGTGTTCGGCGGCGCCAGCCAGATGGTCGGCATCGAGCTGTTCGGCCAGCATGTCGCGCCGTGGCTGATCGTGCTGTCGATCTTCGCGGTGAATTTTCGCCATGTGCTCTATTCGGCTGGCATCGGCCGGCGCATCGCGCATTGGCCACTGATCCAGCAGGCGATAGGCTACTTCGTGCTTACCGATCCGCAGTTCGCGGTGGCCGAGCGCAAGGCGGAGGCCGGCGAGACCGTCGGGTTCACGTGGTATATGGGGCTTGGGCTGCCGGTCTATGTGTTCTGGATCATCGAAAGCGCGCTCGGCGCGATGTTCGGCAAGCTTATTCCCGACACCCATGCGCTGGGCATCGACTTCCTGCTGCCGATCTATTTTCTCGGCCTGGTCATGAGCTTCCGCAAGCGGCCGCTGTGGCTGCCGGTGGTCGTCGCCAGCGCTGCCGCCTCCATCATTGCCTATAAAACGGTCGGCTCGCCCTGGCATGTCTCCATCGGTGCGCTGGCCGGCGTGCTGCTCGCCGTCATCCTGCCGCCCCGCCACAGTGGCGTGGAGGCACGGCCATGAGCACGACCTTGTGGATCATTATCGCCGCTTCGATCGCGACCTATCTGACCCGCATCGGCGGTCATCTGGTGATCTCACGCTTCGACCATATCCATCCGCGCGTCGAAGCCGGGCTGAACGCCGTGCCGGCGGCGGTGCTGACCACGCTGGTGGCGCCGGCGGCGCTCAGCGCCGGACCGGCGGAATGGGCCGCCTTGATCGTTGCCGGCCTGGTCTCACTGCGCGGCGGCCTGATGGCGATGTTCCTGGCGGGTGCTGCCGTGCTGATCCTCGCGCGGCAGCTCGTCGGCTGATCGACTTTTGCCCTGGCGGCGAGAGCACATATGCGCTTTGCCGTAGCGACTATTGCCGCGCCGACCCGCAACAGGCTCAGCCGGATCGCCTCCGCTCTCTCCTGGTGGGCGCAACGCACGGCGTCGCTATAGAGCGCTTCGCGCTGCTTCGGCGTCAATGCGCTTAGATCGATCGGCTGGATGCCGAAGGGCTCACGCGACATTTCCATCTCCCCTGGTTTGCCGTGTTGATCGGCAGCTACACCGGCGATTTACGGGAAAGGCATAATCAGCTAAAATGAATAATTAAGATCGTTATGTTCTCTAGGAGAGATGTATGGATTTGGCCGATCTGCGCATCTTCCGCACGGTGGTGCGCGAGGGCGGAATCACCAGGGCGGCGGAAAAACTGTTTCGCGTGCAGTCGAACGTGACCACTCGCATCCGGCAGCTCGAGGAGGATCTCGGCGTGCAGCTGTTTATCCGGGAGGGCAAGCGCCTGCACGTATCGCCGGCCGGTCACAAATTGGTCGGCTATGCGGATCGGCTGCTGGCGCTTGCGGAGGAGGCGCGAACGGCGATGCTCGATCCACGCCCGCGCGGCACGCTTCGCCTAGGTGCCATGGAGAGCACCGCTGCGGCACGGCTTCCAAGTCTGCTCGCCGATTATCACGCACGTTATCCCGAAGTGGAAATCCAGTTGCGCACCGGCAATCCGCAGGTTCTCGCGACCGCCATGCTTGCCGGCGAACTCGATGCAGCCTTCGCCGCCGAGCCGATCGCCGACGCTCCGTTCGAAAAGCAGTCAGCATTCCAGGAGCAGCTGGTCATTGTCTCGGCGGCATCGCGCGTTTCGATCGACGACCGCCTGGACATGCCAAAAACCATGATAGCCTTCGAGCACGGCTGCCCGCACCGCAAGCGGCTGGAACAATGGTATGCGCGCAGAGGGTTCATGGCCGAGAAAACCATCGAGCTTGGTTCATACCATGCCATCCTTGGTTGCGTGGTGGCTGGCATGGGCATAGCGCTGATGCCGAAAAGTGTCCTTTCGGGTTTCCCGGAGAGCCGCTGGTTAAAGCTGCACGAACTGCCCTCTGACGAAGACAATGCCGTCACGGTGTTGTTCTGGCGCAAGGGAGCCAGTTCTCCCAATGTCACGGCTTTGCAAGAACTGCTTGCGGAGCAAAGCCTGTCAACCGGGGTTGCGGCCGCGACTATTGCTTGAAGTCGTGCGGCAGCGGGGCGGTTGCTTTTTCCAGCCAGGCCAGCGTTTCGCCGTCGAGCATCGGTCCGATCTCGGCCAGTACGCGCGCGTGGTATTCGTCGAGCCAATGGAGCTCGTCACGAGTCAGCAGGTCCGACCGGACCAGCCGCTTGTCGATCGGCGCCAGCGTCAGCGTCTCGAAGCCGTGCATGGCGATGTCGCCGCCCTCGATTGCCTCGGCCGGCGTCACCAGGATCAAGTTCTCGATG
The DNA here is from genome assembly GCF_040318915.1 of Mesorhizobium sp. M0991. NCBI lineage: Bacteria > Pseudomonadati > Pseudomonadota > Alphaproteobacteria > Hyphomicrobiales > Phyllobacteriaceae > Mesorhizobium > Mesorhizobium sp. M0991. Next base: position 138,370 of record NZ_JAMYNE010000009.1, on the reverse strand, counting down.
CGGATACCGTAGGAACCTTCCTTGTAATAGCCGGGCTCATTGGAAACGATCATGCCGGCCAGCAGCTTTTCGGTTCCGGTCTTGGCGATACGCTGCGGGCCCTCATGCACGGCAAGATAGGAGCCGACACCGTGCCCGGTGCCATGGGCGAAGTCGCATCCGTGTCTCCACAGCGCCAGGCGGGCTATGGCATCGATTTCGGAGCCGCGCGTGCCCTGGGGGAAGCGCAGCATGGAGATGCCGATCATGCCCTTCAGCACCAGCGTGAAGCGCTCGCGCATCTCCTCGGTCGGCGTGCCAATCGGCACCGTGCGGGTGATGTCGGTGGTGCCATCCTGGTACTGCCCGCCGGAATCGAGCAGGAACAGCTCGCCATCCCCCAGCTTGCGATTGGTGGCGCGGGAGACGCGGTAGTGCATGATGGCGCCGTTAGGACCAGCGCCGGAGATGGTATCGAACGATACGTCGCGCAGCGGCATTTGCGTTTCTTCGCCGGTTTGACGGCGCGTCTCCTCAAGCCGGGTGACAACGGCAATTTCGTCGAGCGTGCCGGGCTTCTGGCGATCGAGCCAGCACAGCAGCTTGGCGACCGCGGCGCCGTCGCGGCGATGCGCGGCGCGTGCGCCGGCGATCTCAGCTTTGTTCTTTGTTGCGCGTGGAATGCGGGCCGGATCGGGCACGGCAATGACGGTGCCGCCATTGTCCTCGACCAGCATTCTGAGCTTGTCCTCCGCGAGAACCGGGTCCAGCGCGATTTTTGCGCCGCCCTTGGCCCGGGTGACGATCGCCGTTTGGAATTCACCTGGCTCGTGCAATTCGGCGAGCTGCGTCAGATAGGCCGCGACGGTGCGCGAAAACTTGCGCTGGTCCATGAAAAGCAGATGCGAGCCGTCGGCGGCCAGCACGGCAAAGCCGAGCGCCAGCGGTGTGTGCGGTACGTCGCCGCCACGAATGTCGAAGGCCCAGGCAATGGAGGAGGGGTCGGTCAGCACGGCATGGGTGGCGCCGTCCTTCTCGATGGCCGCCGCCAGCCGCACCAGCTTGTCTTTGGCCAGTTCGCCGGCAAAGCCGATCGGGTGGATCTCGACAGGCGCCAGTGGCGGCCCGGGCTGATCCTGCCAGATGGCGTCGATTGGATTTTGTTCGAGCGGCACCAGTATCGCGCCTGATTTCTCCGCCGAGGCTTTCAGCGCCTTGACGTCACTGATCGTATGCAGCCACGGATCGAAGCCCAACCGCACGCCCTTGCCGAGATTGTCCTTGATCCAGTTGGCCGGCGGGTTGTCGACAAGACTCTCGATCGAAAAGATGTCGAGATCGACTTCCTGGCGCACCTGCAGCGTATAGCGCCCGTCGACAAACATGACGGCGCGCTCGCCAAGCACAATGGCGACGCCGGCCGAGCCGCTGAAGCCGGTCAGCCATTTCAGCCGTGCCGAGCGGTCGGCGACATATTCGCCCTGGTGCTCGTCGGCGCGGGGCACGATGAAGCCATCCAACCCGTTCGCCGCCAACCATTGGCGCAGCATTGCCACGCGCGGCTTGCCAACGGCCGGATCGCCGGCGGAATCGAAGGTCTGGAACATGTCGGCTCTCCTCGAATGCTGGCGCGACCGTAGCGCATGACTTCGAAAATCGGAATCGATTTTCGGAACGATTATGCCTGGCTACTGGTGTCTTTTTGCGCATAGACGCCATGCAAAATCGGCGATTTCAAAAAGCGTCAGCAAGACTTACCTTCTTAACGTGGAGGAAAGTGTCTTGCTGCCTGCAAAGGAGACCATGATGTCCACGATTTCAGCCAGACGCGGATTTTTCAGAAACGCCATGAACGCGCTGATCGAAGCTCGCCAGCGCGAAGCGGGCCGGTATGTGAGCGGCGTTCTGCTTGGCTTTGACGACGAAACGCTGAAAGCTCACGGCTACGATCGCGAACAGCTGAAGAAAGCGGCGAACTCGCGCTAGGCTTGAGGAAATTCCGGCTTTGCTTGAAAGCGTCGCGCCTCAGCGCTTGAGGTGAATCGTCACCCAGCCCTCGCGGTGCAAGGTGCGGACGTGCCGGAATTTCTGGCCGACATAGGCTGCGATTACCGCGTCGCGCTGGCGCTCGAGGATGCCCGACAAAACGATCGAGCCACCGAGCGCGATATGTCCGGCCATTTGCGGCGCCAGACGCATCAGCGGCCGCGCCAATATATTGGCGACGATCAGGTCGAAGGGCGCACGCGCGGCAAAGATCGGATGATGAAAACCGGGCGCCGCCACCGTTTCGACGAGCCCCTTGACATGGTTCAGCCGCGCATTGGCGGCGGCCACCTTGACGGCGACCGGGTCGATGTCGGTCGCCAGCACCCGAATATGCGCGAGCTTGGCCACTGCGATGGCGAGCACCGCACTGCCGGTGCCAAGGTCGAGCGCGTTGCGCGGATGCTCGCGCCGTACGACCTTCTCCAGCATTTCGAGGCAGCCGGCGGTGGTGCCGTGGTGGCCGGTGCCGAAGGCAAGGCCGGCCTCGATCTCGATGGCGAGTTCGCCGCTGTGGCGCTTCCTGCGGTCATGCGCGCCATGGACGACGAAGCGCCCGGCCCGCACCGGCTTCAATCCCTCCAGCGAGCGCGCCACCCAGTCGATGTCGGGCAGCGCTTCGCGCGCTATCGGTTTCGACAATGACAGACCGGCAAGGATGTCCCTAAGCCGCGCCTCGACCGCATCGACGTCGTCGTCGGCATAGAGCGATACTTCGTGGATGTCGCGGTCCTCGTCGACCTCGAGCACCGCAATCGGCAGGCCTTCATCGTCGAACGCCGCACCGAGCGCCGCGAAGATGCGATCAGCCTCGATCTTGCCCGCGGTGAAATACAAACGCGTCTGCCTCATTATCGGATATGTCAACCTTCCGCCGCCAGCCGTTTGAGCTTGACGATGGCGGCGTCCGGGCTTTCGCCATAGGCAATGGTGCCGGCAAAATCGCCCTTGGCATTGAGCAGCAGCACCGAAGCGGTGTGGTCCATCGTGTAGTCGCCGTCGTTCGTGTCGACTTTCTTCCAGTAGATGCCGAAGGACTTGGCCATGGCGTGGACCTTGTCCGGATCGCCGGTGATGCCGAGGATGCGATCGGAGAAATTGCTGACATAGGTGTTCATGATTTCGGGCGTATCGCGCTCCGGGTCGACCGTAACGAAATAGGCACGCAGGTTCTTGCCGTCGTCGCCCATCGTCTTCAGCCAGCCGGCCAACTCGAAAAGCGTGGTCGGGCAGACTTCCGGACAATGGGTGAAGCCGAAGAAGACGACGCTGGGGTGGCCGCGAAAGGCGGCTTCGGTGACCGGCGCGCCCTTCTGGTCGACCAGCGTGAAAGGTGCTCCGAACGGCTCGCCGCCATAGTGTCCGCGGTACCAGTCGAAGGTGAGCCAGCCGATTCCGGCGGCCATCAGGACGAGAATACCGACCAGAATTGAACGCATCATCAGTGAAGTCCGTCGTTATTTCCATCGGGCGCCGGATTGGCGCCGTGAAGGCCCTGGCTCGGCGAACACTCTTAGCGGTTCGGTCGCGCCGACGCAAAGATGTCGCGTTGCCGCAACCGGCAAATGCTGTGGGAGGCGATCTGCTTGCAAAGCGCTGCCGTTCGTCCCACCTGAGGTCGGCAAAATTCGAACCCGCAGGAGGCCTCTTTGCGAAAACTGATTGGCGGCGCGTTGGCCGCATGCCTGGTCATTGGTGCCGGCTCGGCCGTCGCCGAGGAAGTCGGCAAGGTCGGCGTCGATTGGCTCGGCAACGATATCATCGTCGAGGCGATCAAGGATCCGAAGGTCGAGGGCGTGACCTGCCACGTCTCCTATTTCGACCGTGGCGTGATCGACCGCCTGCAGAAAGGCAACTGGTTCGAGGACCCGTCCGATTCTTCGATCTCCTGCCGCCAGACCGGACCGATCACCATTGGCGACATTGACATGAGCGAGGCCGGCGAAGAGGTGTTCAAGCAAGGCATCAGCCTGATCTGGAAAAAGCAGGTGGTGAACCGCATCTACGACAAGGCCAACGAGACGCTGATCTACCTGTCGCATTCGCGCCAGGTGCAGGATGGCTCGGCAAAAATGTCGGTCACCACCGTGCCGCTCTACGGCCAGAACGTGGTGTGGACCAGCGGCAAGCCGAAATAAAGACTTAAGGTGCTACAGGGTCCTTGGCGCGTCCAAACGGATGCGCGGCGCTGCACTCGGCTTGCGAGACTATGCGCGCGGGCGTAAAGCGCGCGCATGGACCGTCCCGAACACCTTGTCCTGAAAGATCCCGAGCCGCGCATCCATCCGACGGCGGAGCTGAAGGCGTGCAAGCTTGGACGCTACGCGTCGATCGGCGAGCGGGTCATCTTACGTGAAGTCATGGTTGGGGACTTCTCCTACTTCGAGCGCCACGCCGAGGCGATCTATACGACGATCGGCAAATTCTGCTCGATTGCCGCCAACAGCCGCATCAATGCGCTGGAGCATCCGGTCGAGCGGCTGACGCAGCACAAGATCAGCTATCGGCCTAACGAGTACTTCCGCTGGCTGGGTGTCGATCAGCTATTCCGGGACCGGCGACGGGCGAAAGCCGTCAGCATCGGCCATGATGTCTGGATCGGCCATGGCGCCGTGATCATGCCTGGCATAGTGATCGGCAATGGCGCGATCGTCGGTGCCAACGCGGTGGTGACGCGCGACGTGCCGGCCTATGCAATCGTCGCCGGCGTTCCGGCCAGGCCAGTGCGGCAGCGCTTCAGCGCGGAAACTGCAGCCCGGATCGAACGTCTCGCCTGGTGGGACTGGCCGGTCGAGAAACTGGCCAGAGCAGTTCCCGACATGCAGGCCTTGCCCATCGAGGCTTTCCTCGACCGCTGGGAAAACGACGCCGCCTGATCGTTGCGAGCGCGGCGCGTGCGCGGTTTGACCGTGAATTCCTCCTCGCAGGGAACTCGAAGCAGCTGCCGATTGTTTCTCCCTGCCATGATCGAAAAGCTGTTCACCAGGATCGCCAACTATATCGCCCATCTTGCCGGTCTGCCGCCGACGTTTGCCGTCTGTTTCCTGATCATTGTGGTCTGGGCGGCAAGCGGTCCGGTCTTCGGCTTTTCCGACACGTGGCAGCTCGTCATCAATACCGGCACCACGATCGTCACCTTCCTGATGGTGTTTCTCATCCAGAACACCCAGAACCGCGACAGTGCAGCGATCCAGGCCAAGCTCGACGAGTTGATCCGCGTCAGCAAAGCCAAGAATACCTTTATCGGCATCGAACACCTGACCGAATCCGAAGTCGAGGAAATCCGCGCGAAATGTGAACGTGCGGCGAAGCGGCACGACGAACAGATCGCCGACATGGCCGCAGCAAAAGCCGTGGCTAAGAAGCGCAACGCTAAGAAGCACACGGCGGCGTGAGCGAGCTTGTTGTTAGGCTTCCCAACAGAGCCTACGCGAACGGCCGCGGGATCATTTCATGAATGCTGCAAAGGCTTCCTTGTAGTCCGGGTGCCAGCGCGACAGAGCGGGGCGGTTCTCGATGATGTCGCCAATCGCCCAGGCCATGCGCTTTTCGTCCATCGACCGGGTCGCCTCGTTATCGGGACACAGGATGTAGAAATCGCCGCGCCGCAGCGAGGCCAGCATGAAGTCGATGACCTGCTCGCCCGTCCAGGCGCCGGCCGGCTTTTCGGTCGCACCTTCGGTCAGGCCGGTAAAGGTAAACCCGGGGATGAGCAAATGCGCCGCGACATTGGCGCCGGGCTCGTTGCGCAGCGCGTGTGCAAGGCCCTCGGTATAGGTCTTCACGCCAGCCTTGGAGACGTTGTAGGCGAGGTTGCCGGGCGGCGTGGTGATGCCTTGCTTGGAGCCGGTGTTGACGATCAGGCCAGGTTTTCCCGCCGCCAGCATGCGCGGCGCGAAGGCCTCGACGCCATGGACGACGCCCCAGAAATTGATGTCCAGCAGCCGCTTCCAGGCCTCGCGGTTCTCCCAGGGCTTGCCGGGGTTGTTGCCGACGCCGGCATTGTTCATCAGAAGCGAGACGTCGCCGAAGGCGCCGAATGTCCTTTCGGCCAGACGGTCGAGCTCGTCGGCTTTCGAGACGTCAGTGGCAACGGCAAGCACGGCACTGTCGCCGGCGATGGCGGCGACCGCGTGTCGGGCCTCATCGAGGCGTGCGCCGCCGATGTCGGCCAGCACGATCTTCATGCCCATCGCCGCCAGCCGTTTGGCCGCGGCGAGGCCGATACCGCTGGCCGCGCCGGTGATGACGGCGACATTACCGGAGGCAAGTGCGGGCAGGGCGGTCTGGATCTCGGCGTCGGTGGTCATGATTTTCTCCTGTTCTGGCCGCGGCGAACTTAGCGCGGAACGAGGCTCGCGCAAGCCGATGCCGCCATCTTCGGGTTGACCGCGTCGGCGGGCGCTGCGCATGCTGATATCGAAAAAGGAGACTGACGATTGACCGACTGGATCGAGATCCTGAAAGAACAGACCGCAACCGGCGACCAGATGAGCCGCGAAGTGCCGCAAATGCTTGCCAATCCCGACATCAGCGAAGCGCAAGTGAAAACGCTGTTTTCGGCGCTCGAAAAACAGGCGGAGTTCGTCGAAAAGCTGCGTATGGCGCTGGAAAAGTTCGGCCACGATTTTTCAGTGATCAAGGCGGCCGAGCGGCTGGAGGAGCGCTACGCCGACCTAGCCGCTTCGGTAGCGGAAAAGCTGAAGGAAATGCGAGGCTAGAGCCTGTTCCATCCCGATAAAACTCGGGATCGGGCTCTATCTTCTCGTTTGACCATGATCTTTCCGAAACCGGCATCCACTTTTCGCTGACGCGGTCCTTCGGTTCGGGATCATGATCTGTCTATTTCTCGATTAGCCGCTCGAAGCGCCTGTCCGGCACTAACCAGATCAGCGCCACGAGAACGTAGATCGAGACACCGATCCAGTGATTGACGAAGGTCAGTGCGACGCCGGCGATATAGAGGGCTAGCGAGATCTTTCCCTTGAGGTCATTGCCCAACGCCCTGGCGAAAAGGGTCTCGCTGCCGTGCAGCCGATGCAGGGCCATGGTGAGGATGTTGAAGCCGACGGCGCAGAGCGCCAGGCCGATGCCATAGACGGCGACAGGCACCGGCGCGAAATGGTTCTCGCCCATGAAGGCTGTCGTCGCCGGCATCAGCGACAGCCAGAACAACAGGTTGAGGTTCGCCCACAGCACGCGGCCGTCGACCCGCTGCACGGCATGGAACATGTTGTGCAAATTGTTCCAGTAGATGCCGACATAGATGAAGGACAGCACATAGCTGAGGAATATCGGCCAGAGCGGTGTCAGCGCGGAAAAATCCTCGCCATGCGGCACCTTCAATTCCAGCACCATGATGGTGATGATGATGGCGACCACGCCATCGGTGAATGCCTCGACCCGTCCTTTGCCCATGAATCTCCCCTGACAATCGGCTGAAGTTAAAAGAGGATCTCGCTCAGCGCCATCGGCAAAGCTGCCAAACTTGTCAGGAGCAAGTCGGGGAGGGGGAACGGCTGACGCGAAACAGGCGTTAGGGTGTCAGATCCCGAACAGCAAAAGGTCCGAAAAATGACCGCTCACGCTCAAGTCATGACGCGCGATCACGAACTCGGCGGCCGCGCTGCAGCGGCCGCCGTGGCCGCCATGATCGCGGCTCTTTTCGCCGGCAGCACGGCGCTGACGCCGCTTTACATCATCTACAAGCAGGTCTTCGGCTTCTCGCAGATCACTTTGACGCTGGTCTACGCCGTCTATGTCATCGGCAATCTGGCGGCGCTGCTGATGTTGGGGCGTGTGTCCGATGTCATCGGGCGCCGTCCAATGGCATTGGCCGGGATGGCGGTGGCCGTCGTCAGCGCGGTGGTGTTCCTGTTCGCCGAAAATGTCGCCTGGCTGGACATCGCCCGAATTCTGAGCGGATTAGGAATCGGGGTCGGCGCGGGTACCGGCACCGCATGGCTCGCTGAATTGCTGTCGACCGACGACAAGTCACAGGCGGCGACGATTGCCACCAGCACCAATTTCCTCGGCCTCGGCCTTGGTGCGCTGGGGGCCGGGTTGCTCGCCGAATATGCGCCTTGGCCGCTCAGGCTGACATTCGTCGTCTACCTGGCGATGCTCGCGACTGTAACCCTGCTGGTCTGGCGCACGCGGGAAACCGTTTCGCGGCCGGGGAAACTGGCTGACGTTTCGATGCGGCCGCGGCTTTCCGTGCCCAATGACATCCGCGCAAGTCTCGTTGCGCCGGCGGTGACCGGCTTTGGCGCAATGGCGCTGGTCGGCTTTTATGCAGCACTCGCACCGAGCATTTTGGCGCAGCAGCTGCACGTAATCAACCATGCCGAAGCCGGCGCTCTGTTCTTTGAATTGGCGATCGTGACGGCCGTCACCATTGTAGCGACGGCACGTCTTTCGAGCCGAGCCGCGATGTTCGCGGCGCTTGCGCTGATCCCAACCGTCGCGCTGATTGTTGCGGCGCAGGTCTTCGCATCGATGGCCATAATGATTGCCGGGACCGCCTTGTGCGGCGTGGCCGCAGCGCTCGGCTATCGCGGCGGCTTGCAAGTGGTGAACGAGATAGCGCCTGCGGACCGGCGCGCCGAAGTGGTCTCCGCCTTCTTCATCTGCTGTTTTTGCGGCAACGCGCTGCCGGTGATCGGCATCGGCATCCTGTCGACCGTGGCGAGCGCGACCGTGGCGAGCCTGGCCTTTGCCGGGATGATCGTCACATTTTCCCTGGTGGCGCTCTGGTTTGGCGCGAAATACGCGCGCTGAGCCGGCCTTTCAGCCGTTCGGCGTCTCGGGCGACAGGTGCGCGCGCTGGCGCGGTACGCCGAGGCCGGTATCCGGCGGTTCGCCGGCAGCCGGCCGGCTCTCGATCATGTGCAGGCTGCGCCAGCGGCCGAAGCGATAATAGGCCGCGGCCAGCGCGAGCGAGGTTATAGAGCCGGCCGGAAAGCTCCACCACAGCGCTTCCTCGCCGATCACGCTTCGCAAGAAATAGGCGAAGCTGGTGCGCACCAGCAGCACCGAGATCACCAGGATGATCAGCGGCGGCATCACCGCACCGGTGGCACGCACGGTGGCGAAGAGCACGATGGTGATGCCGAACAGGGTGAAGGACCACGACGCGATCTTGTTGATGTGAGTGGCGATGTCGATCGCTGCACTGTCGCTGCCGAGGAAGAGGCTGAGCACCGCGCGATCGAACACGAACAGCAGCGCGACAAGAACGCCGGTAAGCAGAAGGTTGAAGCCGACGCCGGAGGCGGCGATGCGGCCGATCCGGTCCCAGCGCCCGGCGCCGACATTTTGCGCCGCCATGGACGAGACCGCGGCGCCGATGGCGAGCGCCGGCATCTGGATATAGGTCCAGAGCTGTGCGGCTATGCCGTAGGCAGCCGCGACCTGCGAGCCGTACGAGTTGACCATGCCCATCACCGTCAGCGCCGCGGCCGAAACGACGATCATCTGCAGGCCCATCGGCACGCCCTTGAAGACGACAATGCGCAGCAGCGCCGGGTCCGGCCGCAGCAGAGCAAGATTGGCGCCGGCCAGCCGCAGCGGGTGCTTGCGTGCATAAAGCACGATCAGGATGGCAACCACGCTTGCCGTCTGGCCGATCAGCGTTGAGGCGGCCGAGCCGGCGATGCCGAGTTCGGGGAACGGGCCGATGCCGAGGATGAGCAACGGGTTCAAAACGACGTCGAGCACGACGGCCAGCGCCATAAAAAGGAAAGGCGTCCGCGAATCGCCGGCGCCGCGCAGCACCGTCATGACGAAGGAGAGCAGGTTCATCATCGGCACGGCCAGGAAGATGATGCGCAGATAGGAGCGCGCCAGCGGCAAAGCATCGGCCGGCGTGCCGAGCGCATCGAGGATCGCATCGACCCAGATCCAGCCGCAGACCGCGAACACCACCGAGACGAGGAAGAAGAAGGTGGCGCTGGTGCCGACGATGCGCCGGGCTTCGGGCAGGTCACGAGCGCCGACGGATTGCGCCACCAGGATGGTCGCCGCCATGCCGATGCCGAACACCGTGCCGAGGATGAGAAACAGCACGAGGTTTGCATTGGACGTAGCGGTCAGCGCCGCTTCACCGAGGAAACGACCGACCCACACGGCATTTATCGAGCCGTTGAGCGACTGCAGCACATTGGAGCCGAGCACCGGCAGGGCAAACAGCAAAAGGGTACGCGGGATAGGCCCACTGGTGAGGTCGCCGGTCCGCCGGCGCGGGGGCATGTTGTCGTCCATGGCAGGCAACTCGGCGAAGGCTTGTCTGAGTCCGCAATGATTGCCGATTTAACGGGAGAGGTCGATGCGGCGTCGCAAATTCCGCCCGGCGTGCCTTGATCTAAGCATTTCTCAAATCTTCCGGAATCGTATATTGATCCCCACGCGTGGGGCCGCATTTTCCTGGATCTCATGGGTAAGCCGGGGGGCTCATGTCCGATATTCCGTTGTTTTTTGAGCGCCTGAACCGGCGCGCGTTTCTTGGTGCATCCGCTCTGGGCGCGGCCTCCGTGGCTCTTTCGTCCTGCACCACGACGGACGTGGCGGCGCCGCCGGTGACAGCGGCGCCGAGCGAGCCGGCTCTCGGCGATGCGGCAAGCATGTATGCGGCGCGCGTCGACGAGGGCTATCAACTGCCGGCAATCCCGGTGGCCAAGGTCGATCCGAAATTCGTGCGTCAAATCGTGTCCGACCCGACCGGAGAAAAACCCGGCACGATCGTCGTCGATACGTCCGAGCACTTCCTCTATCTGGTGCGCGACGGCGGCAAGGCAATTCGCTATGGCGTCAGCCTCGGCAAGGCCGGTTTCGGATGGACCGGCAGCGCCGTGGTTCAGGCGAGGAAAAAGTGGCCGGTCTGGACGCCGCCGCCGGAAATGATCCAGCGCAGGCCGGAACTGGCGAAATACAAGGACGGCATGCCGCCCGGCCCGCAGAGCCCGCTTGGCGCGCGCGCGCTGTATCTCTTCCGCGACGGCAAGGACACAATGTACCGGCTGCACGGCACGCCGGAGTGGGATTCCATTGGGAAGAACGCTTCCTCCGGCTGTGTGCGCTTTATGAATCAGGACATTATCGACCTCTACAGCCGCGTCGACGGCGTCGTGCCGGTCTTCGTGCGCCCGAACCTGTCGGCTGCCGGGAAGATCGCCGCCGTGTCGAACAGGACGGCCGACCCGATCGATGCCGGCGTGCCAAAGGACGCGGAGATGTTGAGGTAAGTGCCTTCGACGGGATCCTCAGTCGCAGGTTTGCGACGCCTAGGACACCGTCCTTGCGCGGGCGAGCCGCAACTGAAGGGCACGACCTTCAATCGCGCCAGCTTAGGCGGACGCGTTCGGCGCGTCCGCCTGTATGGGTCCGCTACTTCCCGGCGAGGCCGGGAATCGTGACCTGATAAACCAGGAACATGGTGTCGACATCGGCGCCATCCTCGGCCTTGTAGGGCGCGCCTACCTGGAAACCGTCCTGGGTGAGGAAGTCGTTGTCATTGGCGACGAACAGGAAATAGTCGTCGGGCAGCTTTGGGTCGAGGACGCTCACCACCGACATCGCCTCCCATTTCTCCGAAAGGTTGTTGCGGTCATTGGGCGCGCCATTGTGCAGCCCGAAGCGGCCGAACTCGGTCTTGTCGTTGATGTCAATGAACGGCGTCAGCTTGGCCGGCGTCACCGAGGTATCGAGCTCACCTTTGGGCGCAACCGGCTTGTCCTTGTCGAACTCGGTGCCGGTGATGTCGGTTGCCGCCGACACATCGAGGACGCTGATCTCGCGATGGAGCGAGGTGTCGCCCTTCACCCCCTGGCCGTTGCCGCTGTCGCGCGCCAGCATCAGGAAGGTCTTGTCCGACAGAGCCACGATTTCGCTCTGCGCGGCAATCTTGGTCTTGCCCTTGGCATCGGTGAACACCGGCAGCGGCACGACATATTCATGCGCAAGCTTGAGTTGGGCCGGATCCGAGGCATCGTAGACCAGCGCGCGCGTGTTCTGGCGCGTCGAAGCGGAATCGCCACCATCTTGTCTGGGTGCCGACTGCAGCACGGCGATCAGGAACTTGCCGTCCGGCGTCAGTGCCATGCCTTCGAGGCCCTGGTTGTTCTGGCGGCCGGTTTCGGGATCCTTCGGATCTGGGTCTGCCGCGCCAGGTCCCGGATTGTCGGACGCGAAGTTCGGCGTCCCGTGACGCATCGGGACAAGCGCCGCCGGCGGCTGCGTTGCCGACATCAGACGCCCATCGGCGGAGAAGCGGTAGATGTTCGGACCGTATTCGTCCGAGATGAACATCGTGCCGTCGGGCAGCCGCACGATCGCCTCGTTGTCGAGCGCAAGCTTGCCGTTGGCTTCGGGCAGGATCGGCATGTCGTCGGTCGCGGCGCGCACGCCGTTGAGCGGATCGAGGCCGGTTGCGTCGGCGCCCTTGTCGTCGGTCAAAAGCATGGTGTCGGCTAAGGTTGCCTTGAGGCCGGACTGTTCCTGGCCGGTGGCCGGTGCCGCACCCGGCGCGATCGGGACGAACTCGAGAGCGATCGTGTTGAGGCGCGGACGGTAATCGGTGGTGCCGACGACATTGTAGCCGCGATCCGGCAGCAGCCACAGCGAGCCCTTATAGCCGTCGGGGCCATGCGTCCAGCCGGCAGCGTCGATCGCCATGCCCGAGCCGGAGCCAAACGTCTCGCCGAACTTGTCCTTCTGGCTGGCCGGGATGCGGCCGACACCGACTAGGCCCTTGTTGACGAAGCTGACGCCGCCGACGGTCGCGGCGTCTTCAGCCGAGGCCGAGGTCAAGGCGGTGAACATCGCCAGCGCGACGGCGAGGGACGCGTTTCGGTGCAGGTTTTTCATGGAAATCCTCTTTGTGACAAAGCTGCCGGGACATGAAAAAGCGCCGCGTCGCATCAAGGATGCCGCGAAAGCCTTCGGAGAAGCGATCTAGGACGCGAACATGATACTTGCGTGACAGTGCCGCGTTTGCTTGTCCCCCCGTGGTCGCAACTGGCCTGGGTATGGCGAATTCGTCGCCGCCGAGCGAGCAATTAACAACTTTACAAATAATCATTCTTATGTAAAGTCATGACAATGAAAGGTCCCCGATGACTGCCTATCGTTTCGCCACCCGCCTCAATTCCTTTGCCTCGGGGCCACAGTCCGAGTGGCCCGATCTTGTCGGCAAACCGTCTATGCTGCAAATGGCGGCACGTGCGGCGAAGGTTGCGGAGTTGACCGATCTCGACCTCAACTTCCCCGACCATGTCGATGAAAAGCCTGCGGATATGGCGCGCAAACTCGGCGATTTCGGGCTTTCCATCAATGGCTTCGCCATGCGCTACTACTCTAACCCGGCTTTCAAGCTCGGCGCCTTCACCAATCCGGATCCTTCCGTTCGCCGCGAGGCTATCGACCTGACCAAGGCTGGCATCGACGCCGCGCGCGAGGCCGGCGCCAGCCTGATGACATTGTGGTTGGGGCAGGATGGCTTCGACTACGCCTTCCAGGCTGACTACGCAACACTTTGGCAACACGAAATCGATGGTATTCGTGAAGTAGCGGCGCATGATCCGGGCTGTCAGATCAGCCTTGAATACAAACCCAACGAGCCGCGCTCCTACAGTCTGATGCCCGATGCGGCGACGACGTTGCTGGCCATCCGCGAGATCGGCCTGCCCAATCTCGGCGTGACGCTCGATTTCGCCCATGTGCTCTACGCCGACGAGCAGCCGGCTTTCGCCGCCGCCCTCGTGGCACGGCATAGCAAGCTGCTCGGCGTGCATCTCAACGACGGCTACGCCAAGCGCGACGACGGCTTGATGGTCGGGGCCGTGCATACGCTGCAGACGATTGAGTTGCTCAGGCAGATCCGCCGCGACGGCTACGCCGGCGCCATCTACTTCGACACGTTCCCCGACATGACCGGGCTCGACCCGGTCCACGAATGCGAAGTCAACATCGCGACTGTGAAGCGCATGCTGCGCGTCGTCGATCGGCTGGACGGGGACAATCGCCTGTCGACTGCCGTCGACCGTCAGGACGCGGTCGCGTCGCAGGCCATCATCCAGGAAGCCATGCTCGGGCCGGACAGCTGAGGCCGGGGCCATCACCGTTTTCAACAAGGGAGGAAGACCATGAAATTTCTGTTTGCCACCGCCACCGCTGCCCTGATGGCGCTGTCCATAGGCTCGGCGTTTTCCGCAGACCTCGCGCCGCTCAATTCCGACACCGAGAAGGATCGCATCGACTGGTCGCAGCTCGAGGCCAAGTTCGGGGCCTTCCCCAAGCTGCCCGAGGGCACCAAGGCGGGTGCGGTCTCCAAGACGCTGACCAACGAATACTGGCGCTCTCTGGGTGAGGGCTACAAGTCGTTCGGCGACCGCATCGGCGTGCCGGTCGTGTATCAGGCGGCGCAGAGCGAGGGCGACCAGCTCGGCCAGCTCACCATCGCCGAAGGCCTGGTTACGCAAGGCTACAACGTGCTGCTCGTTTCGCCGCAGACCGACTCCAACCTGCAGCCGATCATGGAACAGGCCAAGGCCGCCAACGTGCCGGTGGTCAACGTCAATGACGCGGTCATCCCGCAGGCCGAGTACTATGTCGGCAATGTCCAGCGCGACAATGGCGTGCGCGTCGCCAAATGGTTCATCAAGAACCGGCCGGATGGGGGCAAGGTCGCCATCGTCGAAGGCCAGGCCGGCGTCTACGCCGCCGTCCAGCGCACCGACGGCTTCAAGACCACCATCACTGAAGCCGGCAAGTTCGACGTCGTCGCCAGCGTCCCCGGCAACTGGGATCGTCAGACCTCCTACGACGCGGCCACCAACATCCTGCAGCAGCATCCCGACCTGATCGGTTTCTATGCCAACAATGACGGCATGGCGCTGGGCATCGTCGAGGCGGTCAAGGCAGCCGGTCTGCAAGACAAGGTGGCCGTCTTCGGCACCGACGGGATTTCCGATGCCTACGCCTCGATCCGCGCCGGCGAGCTGACCGGTACCGTCGACTCGTTCCCGGTGCTGACCGGCGAGGTGGCGCTGGAATCGGCGCTGCGGCTGGTGGCCGGGCAGAAACTGCCGCGCGTCGTCGCCACGCCGCAGGCGCTGATCACCAAGGACAATGCCGACCGTTACTCCGGCGGTGGCGATTCCGTGCGCAAGGCGCTGCTCGAGGACGCGGCAGCGGGCCAATAGAGCAGGGGCGGCGGGTGCCGGCCTTGGGTCGGCACCCTTGCCTGGAGAACTGAAGCAATGTCAGCGCGGTTGCAATTCGAGGGCATTTCCAAGGTGTTTCCGGCCGTGCGGGCGCTGAGCGATGTGTCCTTTTCGGTCGGCGCCGGCGAAATCCATGGCCTGCTTGGCGAAAACGGTGCCGGCAAGTCGACGCTGCTGCGCATACTGTCAGGCG
Source organism: Mesorhizobium sp. M0991 (assembly GCF_040318915.1). Classification (NCBI taxonomy): domain Bacteria; kingdom Pseudomonadati; phylum Pseudomonadota; class Alphaproteobacteria; order Hyphomicrobiales; family Phyllobacteriaceae; genus Mesorhizobium; species Mesorhizobium sp. M0991. The sequence continues at coordinate 122,932 of NZ_JAMYNE010000009.1, read as the reverse complement.
TCTACCGGCCGACAGCGGGAAGCGTTTTCATCGACGGCAAACCGGTGACGTTGAACAACCCGGTCGCGGCGCGCGCCGCCGGCGTCGCGATGATCCATCAGGAATTACAGCAGGTGCCGCGCCTCAGCGTCGCCCAGAACATGTTTCTCGGCCATCCGCTGACGCGGGGCGGCGTCTTCGTCGCACGGCGCGAGCAGGAGCGCCGCGCTGCGGAAGCCCTGGCCGCCATCGACCCGACCATCGATCCGGCAGCGCCGCTCGGCAGCCTGAAGGTCGCGCAGCGGCAGATCGTCGAGATCGCCCGGGCGCTGCTCGATCGTGCGCGCATCGTGGCGATGGACGAGCCGACATCGAGCCTGACGCCGAGCGAGTTCGAACGGCTGGCCGAAGTCATTGCCGGCCTGGCCCGCGACGGTGTCGCGGTCGTCTATGTCTCGCACAAGCTGGACGAGGTGTTCGGTATCTGCCAACGCGCCACCATCATGCGCGACGGCGTCGTGGTCGGGTCCGTCGATCTTGCGCAGGTGTCGGAAAAGGCCGTCGTTTCGATGATGGTCGGCCGCGAGCTTGCCCAGGAACAGCACCGCTCGCATACGTCCAGTGATGTCAGGTTGAGCGTTCGCGGCCTCGCCTCGGCGACCAAGGTCCGTGACGTCTCGTTCGAGCTGCATCGCGGCGAGGTGCTGGGCATTGCCGGCCTGGTCGGCTCGGGCCGCACCGAACTGCTGCGGCTGCTGGCTGGCGCCGACCGCGCCTCATCAGGCGCGGTTGAAATCGACGGCGCGGCGGTAAAGCTTTCCAGTCCGCGCGACGCGATTGCGGCCGGCATCGGCCTGGTGCCGGAGGAGCGCAAGCGCGAAGGCATCGTGCCGTTGCGGTCGATCTCCAGCAACATGGCGCTGGCCTCGATGGGCGTGTTCGCGCCGCGCGTCCTCATCGACCATCGCCGGCTGAAGCGCGTGGCAGCCGAGAAGATGAAACGCGTCAATCTCAGGCCGTTCCTGCTCGACCGGCCGATCCGCCTGTTCAGCGGCGGCAACCAGCAGAAGGCGATCATCGGCCGCTGGCTGGCGGCGGGAACGCGGATCCTTCTGTTCGACGAGCCGACGCGCGGCATCGATGTCGGGGCCAAGGCGGAGATCTACCACCTGATCGAGGAGCTTGCCGCCGAAGGCCATTCGGTAATCGTCGTGTCGTCCGAACTCCCCGAGGTGATCCGGCTCGCCGACCGCGTGCTGGTCATGCGCGACGGCACGGTCGCCGCCGAACTGGGCCGCGCAAGTCTCAGCGAACACGCGATCGCCGCGCACGCCATACCCCAAACGGAGATTGAGGCCGGCAAGGCTCAAGGCCATCGGGCCGGTGCATAACGGACAGGACCAGCGGATGACCGATATAACCGAACACACAGCAGCGCGCCCGAGGGCAGATTTCCTGCACCGGTTTTCAGTGCGCGACGCCGGCACGCTGATCGGCCTGGTGGTGATCCTTGCCGTGTTCGGGGCGCTGGTCCCCGGCTTTTTTGCCGAGCGTAACCTGATCAACATCCTGCAGCAGTCGAGCATCAATGCCTGCCTGGCGTTGGGCATGACGCTGGTCATCATTTCGGGCGGCATCGACCTGTCCGTCGGGCCGACGGCAGCTCTTTCCGCCGTCATCTCGGCCTCGATGCTGGTGGCCGGCGTGCCGTTTCCGCTGGCCATCGCCGCTGGCTTCGCCATCGGCCTTGCCTGCGGCCTGCTCAACGGTGTGCTGGTCGCCTATGTCGGGCTGCAGCCTTTCATCGTCACGCTCGGCACGCTGAGCACCTACCGGGCGCTGGCGCTGATTTACACCGGCGGCAATCCGGTGCTCGGCCTGCCCGCCGGCTTTCGCGCCATCTTCAACGGCTCGCTGTTCGGATTGCCGTTGGCGGTCATCATCGTGGCCGTGGTCGCGCTGATTGCCTGGATCATCCTCAAAAAGACGCCTTTCGGCGAATATCTGCTCGCCGTCGGCGGCAATGAGGAGGCGGCCTACATAGCCGGCGTGCCGATCGCACGCACCAAGATCGCCGCCTATATGATCTCGGGCCTGCTGGCAGCGCTTGCAGCGCAGATCCTGATCGGCCGGCTGGGTGCGGCCGAACCCATTCTGGGCAATCTCTGGGAGCTCGACGCCATAGCAGCGGCGGCAATCGGCGGCGCCTCGCTAATGGGCGGCAAGGGCAGCGTCGTCGGCACCATCCTGGGTGCCGTCATCCTTGGCAGCATGCGCAACGGCCTGACGCTGATGAACGTGCAGTCCTTCTATCAGCTCTTGGCAACTGGCCTTATAATCCTCGCCGCGATGCTTATCGATCGCGTGACGAGGGGACGTGGATGACCTTGACCGGGCTGGACCTGAAAGCAGTAGGACCGCGCATCCGCATGATGATGCCGCATCTGACGCCGCTCGAGGCGAAGGTGGTTGAAACCGTCTTCGGACGGCGCGGCTTCGACGAGACCATACCGCTCAAGCAGATCGCCGAGGAGGCCGGTGTGTCGGAGGCGATGGTGGTCAAGATCGCCAAGAAGCTGGGTTTTTCCGGCTATCGCGACTTTCGCACGGCGGTCTATGAATACAGCCGCCTGCCAACTGCCGAGATGCATCAGGAGCTGTCGGTGGACGACAGTTCAGCCGAGATCGTGCAGAAGGTGTTCCGCACGTCCATCCAGGCGCTGGAGGAGACGCTGGCCATTCTCGACATGGACGATTTCGACCGTGCCGCCGATCTGCTTTACCGCGCCAGGAATCGCGATTTCTACGGCGTCGGCGGCTCGGCGCAGATCGCACGCGACGTTTCGCACAAATTCCTGCGCATCGGCATCCGCACTTCTGTCTATGACGATTCGCACATGATGCTAATGTCGGCCTCGCTGCTCGGCGCCGACGACATTGCTGTCGGCTTCTCGCATTCCGGCAACACGAGCGCCGTCATCGATGCCATCCAACTTGCGCGCAAAAGCGGCGCGCGCACGCTGGCCATCACCAACTACGACAACTCGCCATTGGCAGCCGTCGCCGACATCGTGCTCTGCTCGACCGCGCAAGGCTCGCCGTTGATGGGTGAGAACGCGGCGGCGCGCATTGCCCAGCTCAACATTCTCGACGCGCTGTTCGTCGCGGTCGCGCAACGCGACTACCAGGCGGCGGAGCGCAATCTCGGCCGCACCATGTCTGCGGTGACGTCGAAACGGAAAGACAAGAACTCATGAAAGGCAAGCGGCTCGTGAAAGTCAGGGGCACATGACGGCTTCCCCGCCGCTGGTGACCGTGTTCGGCAGCCTGCATTACGACATCATGGTCGAAGCCCTCGATCGCCCACGCAAGGGCGAAACGGTGACCGGACATGCCTGGCATCCAAAATGCGGCGGCAAGGGCGGCAACCAGGCGGTGTCGGCAGCGCGGGCCGGCGTGCGTGCGGCAATGATCGGAGCTGTCGGCGACGACGATTTCGGCCGCGCGCTTCTCGACAATCTCGACCGCAACGACGTTGACCGGCGCTTCGTGCGGGTCGCTTCCGCTGCCGGCTCGGGCATGAGCGTGGCGATTTTCGACGACAGCGGCGACTATGGCGCGGTGATCGTCTCGGGCAGCAATCTCACTCTCGGCGAAAAGGACATTACGGAGGCGGCCGAGCTGATCGCGCAAACGGCGGTTCTGCTGCTGCAAAACGAGATACCGGAAGCCGGCAACATTGCCGCGGCGCGGACGGTGAAGGCGCATGGCGGCCGCGTCGTCCTCAACGCGGCGCCGGCGCGAAAGCTGACAGCCGAACTGATCGCGCTGACCGACATCGTCATCGTCAACGCCGTCGAGGCGGAGTTCCTGGCCGGCGTTTCGGTCGTCGACACACTCGAGGGTGCTGCGAAGGCGGCCGGCATGCTCGTCGGTTTCTATCCGGCTGCGATTGTCACCGCCGGCGGCGAGGGCGTTGCCTATTGCGACCGCGACGGCCACGCATTCGCCTTGCCGTCGATGCCGGTGAAGGTGGTCAGCACGCACGGCGCCGGTGATGAATTCGTCGGCGCCTTCGCGGCGGCGCTTGCGCTTGGGCAGCCTGTCGAGGCAGCGCTTGCCGCCGCCAATGCCGCCGCTTCCTTGCTGGTCGCAACGCCGGAGCGCGAGCGCGGCCGGCTTGATCGACCTCAGCCTGCTCAGTGACCGCCGCGATTCAATCGCTGTCCCGCGCGATCAGTTCCAGCGGCCAGACTTCACGGATGATGCGGGCGCCTTCGGTGCCGGCGAAGGCCGGGATCGATGCCAGCAGCATTTCGGCCAGCCGCTCGCCCATCGGCTCCAGCGCCGGGCGAAAGCCGGTCAGCGCCGGCGAAAAATAGCGGCAGAGCGGGGTGTCGACGATGACGATCACCGCGATGTCGTGGCCGGGCCGGATGCCCGTCTCGGCCAGAGCCTTGCAGCCGCCAAGCGCCATCGCATCATTGTTGAAGATGATGGCGGTCGGCGGGTCCTTGGAGCGCATGACCTTCGGCGTCACCGCGTAGCCGCCGGCCTCGTTGATGAAGCCGTCGGCGATCAGCTCGGGGTCGAATTCGATGCCGTGCCGCCGCAACGCCTTGCGATAGCCGGCTAGGAACAAATAGCCGAAATTGAGGTCGAGCGACGGGCGGATGGCGGCGATGCGACGGTGGCCGCGCGCGACGAGACGATCGACCGCGTCAGCCCCCGCTTTTTCGAAGTCGAGGTCGAGCGAGGGGTAGGCATCGCCGCCGGAGCGGCTGCGGCCGAGCGTCGCGAACGGGAAGCCGGCCTGGGTCAAATAGTCGATGCGCTCGTCCTCGCGCCGCGTCCAGGCCAGCACAACCGCATCGGCCCGCCGGGTCTCGACGACACGGCGCAGGCGCTCCTGCTGATAGTCGCCCGGCGCGCCCATCACCACGATCAGGTCGAGCCCGCTTTCGGCGAGCTTGGCCTGCAGCCCGGTCAGGAACGGAATGAAGAACGGCTCGCCATATTCCTGGTCGCCCGGATGAGGCTGCAGCATGAAGGCGATCGAATGGGTGGCGCCGCGCCGCAGGCTGCGGCCCGACTGGTTCGGCGAATAATTCAGCTTCTTGGCCGCATCGAGCACGCGCTGGCGTGTGTCGGCATTGACGTCGGCACGACCGTTGAGCGCGCGCGACACCGTGCCGATCGAAATGTTCAGGTGACGCGCAAGGTCGTGAATACTGGACGCCAAAGGACAGTTCTCCCCCTTGCTTGGCTAGCACCGGCGGCTCTTCGGGCCAAGGCGGCAGGACGATTTTTCGCACCGGCTAATTGACATTCTACGCCATCGGGTGTGTTCTCGTAAACGTTTACGGAAAAAGGTTTACGGCCCTGCCGTGAATGCCGTGACGATCGGTCTGGAGGGGCCGAGAGGGAGGAGTGCTGGATGATCAATGTCGTCCTGGTCGGCTGCGGAGCGATGAGCAAGGCCTGGCTCGATGCGGCCAGGCAGATCGACGGGCTCACCATTGTCGGCCTGGTTGATCTCGACGCCGAAAGGGCGCGGGCAAGGGCGCGCGAATACGAGCTTTCCGGCGCCGTCATCGGAACCGACCTCGGCGCCGTGCTCGACCAGACCAGGCCCGACGCGGTATTCGACGTGGTGGTTCCCGCCGCCCGCCGCGAGGTCGCGCTTTCCGCCTTTGCCCACCATTGCCATCTCTTGACCGAAAAGCCGCTGGCCGACAGCCCGGACAATGCGCGTGCCATTGTCGAGGCCGCCCGCGGCGCCGGGCGCATCCATGCCGTCGTGCAGAACCGCCGCTATGTCGCCAACGTCAGGCGCATCCGGCGCTTTCTCGATTCCGGCGTCATTGGTGCTGCGACCAGCATCCACGCCGAGTTCTTCGTTGCGCCGCATTTCGGCGGTTTTCGCGAAGAGATGCACCATGTGCTGCTGCTCGATATGGCGATCCACACATTCGATGCGGCCCGCTACATGGTGGCCGGCGAACCGGCCGGCGTCTATTGCCAGGAGTGGGAGCCGGCCAATTCCTGGTATCGGCAAGGGTCGTCGGCAACCGCAAGCTTCGACCTCGGCGGCGGCAAACTGTTCACCTATGCCGGCAGCTGGTGTGCGGCCGGCTTCCGTACCAGCTGGGACAGTACATGGCGCATCGTCGCCGAGCGCGGCAGCATTGTCTGGGACGGCGAGGACGGGCTGAAGGCGGAAGTCGTGCAGCCGGTCCGTGAAGGCCTGTTCGATCGCACCGAACCGATAGCCGTACCGCCGCTCGACCCGGCCGATCGCGTCGGCGGCCATCTCGGCATTATCCAGGATTTCGTCCGCGCCGTCGAAACCGGCACCGAGCCGGAGACGCGTGGCGCCGACAACATCAAGAGCCTGGCCATGGTTTTCGCTGCGATCGAGAGCGCCGAGACCGGGCGCCGGGTCGCTATCACTGCACAGGAAGGATCATGATGCCAAACCCGCTGCTCGACATCAGGATCGGCACAATGGTGAGGGCCAATCTCGACGACCCGGCCGCCTATGTCAGGCAGATTCTGCCGCTAGGCTTCGAGAGCATCCAGCCGTTCTTCTGGCAGACGCTGGGCGGCAAGGACATTCCGCGGCTGGCAGGCGAGATCCGCGAGGCGATCGGCGATGCCGATGTCGTCGTCTCGTCGATCGGGGTGTTCGGCAACCCGCTGGAGAGCGGTGAAGTTGATCGCGGCGTGCTCCAGGCATGGGAAACGATCATCGACAACGCGCATCTGTTCGGCACCAATATGGTCAGCGGCTTCACCGGCCGCATCCGCGGCAAGCCGCTGCCCGACAGCCTGCCGCGTTTCCGCGAGGTCTGGGGACCGTTGGCCAAGCGTGCCGCCGACAAGGGCGTGCGCATCGCCTTCGAGAACTGCGCCATGGACGGCAACTGGGCCAGCGGCGACTGGAATATCGCCCACAATCCAGACGCCTGGGAGCTCATGTTCAACGAAGTGCCGGACGACAATCTCGGCCTGGAGTGGGAGCCCTGCCACCAGCTGGTCTACCTGATCGACCCGATCCCGCAGATCCGCAAATGGGCGCCGCGCATCTTCCACGTCCACGGCAAAGACGCGACGGTGCGCTGGGACGTGATCCGCGAACATGGCGTGTTCGGCCGCCTGCCGTTCGTGCAGATGCGCACGCCGGGCTTCGGCGACAGCGACTGGACGCGGGTGATCAGCGAGCTGCGGCTGGCCGGCTACAAGGGCGCCATCGACATCGAGGGCTGGCACGACCCGGTCTACCGCGGCGATCTCGAGATCACCGGCCAGGCGCGTGCGCTGGATTATCTCCAACAATGCCGGGGAGGCGCGAGCTATCTGCCGAACCCGGTGTGAGAAGTCGGCCGGCGGGAGGTGCCGGCCAGCGAAAGATTGCGGCGCAATGCCGAAGCGATCGTCAAAACCCCTCGGCTAGCGAGGGAACAAAGGGAGGATAAGTGCATGAGCATTACGATGAGAAGGACAGTTTTGCGCTCGACCGTCGCGGCGGCCGCGATGGCGCTCACCGCCGCACTCTCGACCTTGCCGGCGCAGGCGCTCGATGCCCAGTGGTGCAAGGATGTCCATATCCGTTTCTTCGCGGGCGGCGCCGAGGGCGACGCCTTCGGCACCATCGTCTATAATGGCGCCAAGCAGGCGGCCGCCGATCTCGGGCCTAAGGTCGACTATATCTTTTCGGGCTGGGATGTCGAAAAGATGGTCCAGCAGCTGCGCGAGGCAGTCGCAGTCAAGCCCCAAGGCATCGCCATGATGGGCCACCCGGGCGACGCCGCTATCATGCCGCTGGCCGAACAGGCGCACAAGGACGGCATCAAGATGATGTACCAGAACGTGCCTGTGCCGACGGTTACGGCGGCGTTCGGCGGCGGCTATGTCGGCGCCCAGCAGGAGCAGCAGGGCCGCGCACTTGGCGCCGAGGCGTTCAAGCTGGCCGGGCTGAAGGCCGGCGACAAGGCGATCATGATCGGCCCGTTCGAGAACGAGAGCCGCGGCGCACGCGAGCGTGGCACAGTCGCCGCACTGAAAGAGGCCGGCGTCGATGTCGTTCAAATCAATTCTCAAACCGAGTGGGCCGCCGACCCCAATCTGGCCATTCCGGTGATCACGGCAGCATTGCTCAACAATCCCGACGTCAAGGCGGTCGGCTATCCCGGCGGGCAGCTGCTGGGCAATGTGCCGACTTACATGCAGGCGGCGGGCAGGAAGCCGGGCGACATCTTCAACTTCGGCTTCGACACCAGCCCGCAGATCGTCGAGGGCTTCAAGGGCGGCTGGGTGCAGCTGACGGCCGACCAGCAGCCGTTCCTGCAGGGATATCTGCCGATCCTCAGCCTCTGCCAGCAGGTGGTGCTGGGTCTGGCGCCGATGAATGTCGACACCGGTGCCGGCTTCGTCACGCCGCAGAATTACGAGATCGTCGCCGAACTCGCCAAGCAGGCGCTGCGCTGATCGCCCGATCTGCCGGCCGGGTTGAACCCCGGCCGGCAACGACCGACAAACAAGCGAGGACCGCCATGGCCGAACGCCTCATCGAATTGCGTGACATCAGCAAGTCCTACGGCCAGGTCTATGCGCTTGGCGGCGTCAACCTCAGCGTCGACCGCGGCGAGGTGGTCGGCCTGATCGGCGACAACGGCGCCGGCAAATCGACGCTGATCAAGATTCTTTCCGGCGTGGTCAAGCCGACCAGCGGCGAAATCCTCATCCGCGGCAAACCGGTGACCGGGTGGAGCGCCGCGCGCTCGCGCGACGCCGGCATCGAGACGGTGTTCCAGGACCGGGCGCTCGCCGTTCAGCAGACGATCGTGCGCAACATCTTCATGGGCCGCGAGCTCACCGGTTGGCTTGGCTGGCTGAAGGTCAACAAGGAGATCGCGGAGGCGAGCCGGCTGATGCGCGAGATCGGCTTCACCTCGAAAGTGTTCACGCCGCAGTCGATCGTCGGCCAGCTGTCGGGCGGCGAACGTCAGGGCGTGGCGATCGCCCGCGCCATCTACAAGCAAGCCGACCTGATCATTCTCGACGAGCCGACGACGGCGCTGTCACTGACCGAAACGGCGAAGGTTTTTCATTTCGTCCGCCAGGTGCGGGCGAGCGGCCGGTCGATCCTGTTCATCGGCCACAACATCCACCACGTCTTCGATATCGCCGACCGCTTCGTCGTGCTCGACCGCGGCAAGGTCGCGCTCAGCGCCGACCGGAGCGAGGTCAAGTCGGCCGAAGACCTCATCAATTTCATGGAAGACGTGGCACACCCCGGCGGACTGGCGGGATTGCACGATGCCGGGGAGCAGGCAACGCGATGAGCAAGACAATGGAGCCCGATCTGCAAACCCCGCTCGGCAGCAGCGAAGCCGCCCGGAAGGCATGGAAGCACCCGTCCGATCACTGGATGCGCGGCTTTGTCCTCGACAACCGCGCCGCACTCGGCACGCTTGCGGTGTTCATCGTGATGATGGCGGTGTTCATGATCGCCAATCCGACGGTCTTCACCAGCTGGTATCTCTACAGTTCCGTGCTGACCACGCTGCCCGTGGCGCTGTTCGTGGTGGTGCCGCTGGTCTTTGTCGTCACCTGCGGCGAGATCGACCTGTCGTTTCCGGCGACGATGGGCTTCGCCTCATGGGTGTTTGCGCTGGTCGTGCAGGCCGGCTACGACCCGTTCGTCGGCATCGCCGCCGCAATCGTCACCGGCATGCTGCTCGGCTTCCTGGTCGGCTCGCTGGTCGTCTATGGCGGGCTGTCGTCGCTGATCGCCACGCTCGGCATGAATTTCCTGCTGCGCGGCCTGATCCAGATCATCAACGAGGGCAGGTCGACGGCACTGACCGGCCTTGCCGACAGCTGGGCCTACAAGATCTTCTCCAGCCAGCTTTACGGCATTCCGGTGCAGATATTCTGGGCGATCGGCTTCGTCGTGCTGTCGGCGCTGCTCTACAACCGCCATCGCTTCGGCGCGCAGGTCAAGGTGGTCGGCGACAATCCCGACAGCGCCCAGCAGATGGGCATCGACGTCAAGCGCGTCAGGGTGAAAGTGTTCGTCTTCGTCGGCATCGGCGCGGCAATCGCCGGCACCTTCTCGGTGATGATCAACTTCACCTGGTGGCCGACGGCGGGCGACGGTTATCTCTTGCCGGTGCTGGCATCGGTGTTCGTCGGCGGCACGCCGACCTGGGGCGGCATCGGCACCGTCGTCGGAGGCGCAATCGGCGCGGTCACCGTCTCCTTCATCCAGACCGGCGTGGTGGCGGCGGGCCTGAGTGGCTTCTACGTCCAGTTCTTCAACGGGCTGATCATCATCTTGTCGCTGCTTGGCCATAAGTGGAACCAGGCGCGGTATCGCTAACGACCGGCGACCTCACACCCCCGTGACAAACCCGTCCAGCACGCGTTTCTGGCCGGCCTTGTCGAAGTCGATGGTCAGCTTGTTGCCTTCGATGGCCGAGATGTTGCCGTTGCCGAATTTCTGGTGGAAGACGCGGTCGCCGACATTGAAGGGGGACGGCGTGTCGGCGACGGATTTGGCGACCAGCTCGCCGTCGATGGTGCGGCCTTTGATCGAGGTCCGGCCGGCGCCGTAGCCGGAATCGGTTTCGCCATAGCCGATGCGCTCGACCTGGTGGCCGGAGCGCGTGCCCCAATTGCGGTCGGTCGCCTCGGTGCGGTTGGCCTGAGCACGTTGCCAGCCCGGTGTCGCATAGGTGCTGGAGAAAGCGCCGGATTTCTCGGCGCCGTTGTTGCCGCCAAGATTGTCGAAGCGCGACGCGCCATAGGGGTTCTGCCTGCCTGCCCCTTGGCCACCGCGACCGGCGGCGAACGAGCCGCCACCATAGGCATTGCCGTAGCCGCCATAGGAATTGCCGCTCTCGGCGACCTCGACATGGGCTTCGGGCAGTTCGTCGAGAAAGCGCGACGGGATGGTCGATTGCCAGAGGCCGTGGATGCGGCGGTTGGAGACGAACCAGATGTGCAGGTTCTTCTTGGCGCGGGTCAGCCCGACATAGGCGAGGCGGCGTTCCTCTTCCAGCCCGGAGCGGCCACCCTCGTCCAGGGAACGCTGGTGCGGGAACAGCCCTTCCTCCCAGCCGGGCAGGAACACGGTTTCGAATTCGAGGCCCTTGGCCGAATGCAGCGTCATGATATTGACGGCGTCGAGCTCGGCGTTCTGCTCGGCGTCCATCACCAGCGCGACATGTTCGAGGAAGGAGCGCAGCGATTCGTACTCCTCCATGGAGCGGATCAACTCCTTGAGGTTTTCCAGCCGCCCCGGCGCTTCGACCGAACGGTCGTTCTTCCACATGTCGGTGTAGCCGCTCTCCTCCAGGATGGTCTCGGCGAGCTCGGTGTGCGGCGTGGTTTCCAGCGCCTTCTGCCAGCGCTCGAAATTGGCCGAGACCTCGCGCAGTGCCGCGCGCGGCTTCGGCTTCAGCTCGTCGCTCTCGGCGAGAGTTGCCGCCGCCTCCAGCATCGGGATGCGCAGGGCGCGTGCGGTGTCGTGGATCTGGCGGATGGTGGCCTCGCCAAGGCCGCGCTTCGGGACGTTGACGATGCGCTCGAAAGCGAGGTCGTCGGCGCCTTGCGCGACGACGCGGAAGAAGGCCAGCGCATCGCGGATTTCGAGGCGCTCGTAGAAGCGCGGGCCGCCGATGACGCGGTAGTTGAGGCCGAGCGTGACGAAGCGGTCCTCGAACTCGCGCATCTGGAAGGACGCGCGGACGAGAATCGCCATGTCGTTGAGATTGTGCTTCTGGCGCTGGTAGGCCTCGATGGTCTCGCCGACGGCGCGGGCCTCCTCCTCGGAATCCCAGGCGGCATGGACATGCACCTTCTCGTCGTCCTCGGCGATCTTTTCGGTAAACAGCGTCTTGCCGAAGCGGCCCTCATTGTGGGCGATGAGATGCGAGGCGGTGCCGAGGATATGCGCGGTCGAGCGGTAGTTGCGCTCCAGCCGGATGATGGTGGCGCCGGGAAAGTCCTTGTCGAAGCGCAGGATGTTGTCGACCTCGGCGCCGCGCCAGCCGTAGATCGACTGGTCGTCGTCGCCAACGCAACAGATATTTACGGTGGCTGGGCGCGGATTTCCCTCCCCCTTGAGGGGAGGGTGGCCGGGCAAAGCCCGGTCGGGTGGGGTCCGTGCGGCAGTGCTCGACGCATTGGCGGTGCCTTCTGCGGCAACCCCCTCCGCCCGCTTCGCGGGCACCTCCCCCTCAAGGGGGGAGGATCGCGGCCGCTGTGCCAGCAGGCGCAGCCACATGTACTGGGCGGTGTTGGTGTCCTGGTATTCGTCGACGAGGATGTAGCGGAAGCGCTTGTGGTATTCCTTCAGCACGTCCGGATTGGCGCGAAATATGCGGATCGGGTGGCACAGGAGATCGCCGAAGTCGCAAGCGTTCAGCGTTTTCAGCCGCTCCTGATAGGCCTTGTAGAGCTCGCGGCCCTTGCCGTTGGCGAAGGCACGGGCATCGCCCTCGGGGATGTCGGCGGGACCGAGGCCCTTGTTCTTCCAGCCGTCGATCATCTGGGCGAACTGCTTGGCCGGCCAGCGCTTGTCGTCCAGCCCTTCGGCCTGGATGAGCTGCTTGATCAGCCGTACGACATCATCGGTGTCGAGAATGGTGAAGTCGGATTTGAGCCCGGCCAGCTCGGCATGTCTGCGCAGCAGCTTGACGCCGATCGAATGGAAGGTGCCGAGCCACGGCATGCCCTCGACATTGCCGTCGCCGATCAACAGGCCGATGCGCTGCTTCATCTCGCGCGCCGCCTTGTTGGTGAAGGTGACGGCGAGGATCTGCGAGGGGAAAGCCTTGCCGGTGGCAAGGATGTGGGCAATGCGGGTGGTCAGGACGCGCGTCTTGCCGGTGCCGGCGCCGGCCAGCACCAGCACCGGGCCTTCGGTGGTTTCTACTGCCAGCCGCTGCTCGGGGTTGAGGCCGTTGAGATAATCGGGCGCGTTGTTCTGGTTGCTGCGGGCAGCCATGGCGCGCGCGGCAATGCCCGACGGGGCCACGGGCCGCGCGTTCGGTTCGTCAAAAAAGGGCATGTCTTCCGAAAACCCGGACATCTCCCCCCGAATGTAGTGATTCGGCAGCGAAAGGCCAGAAGTGTCTCCGTTTTGTTCTGGCAAAGCACCCGAGCGGTGCGATACCCGCCTGCTCAGGCCTTGCGGTAACCCAGCGCTACGAACAACCGGTGTCCGAACGAGCGCGCTTCCCCTGCTATCACCACACTCAGAGCGGCCAGCATTTGATCGTAGTAGCGGCTGCCGGCGGGCGACGCCAGGAATGTCGAATAAAGCTTGAGATCTTCAAGCGGCAGATCTCTGTACGTGTAGGCGGCACCTTCCATGACGTTTTGTTCGATTTTCTGGCGAATGCTTGCGTATTGCCGGTGCACCAGAGCCATGATCTGGTCGTCCGGAAGGGGTTTTCCTGCCGCTCCCACCACGCCCGAAAACATCGCGTAGCCTATATTCAACGCCATTGCTTCGCCCGTGTCGACGGCGCTGATGTCATCCATGATCTTCCTGTACAACTCGAGACGGACCGGATCCTTGGATGGCAGCTCGGCGAGGATGCGGTGGCCGTCTGTCCTCTTTCTTTCCTTGCCCTCAGAACCAGACGATTGAATTTCCAGAGCGGTAACGCGTTTGCCCAAAGCCGAGGTGTAGAACGCGGCAAGATCGGACAGATCGGCAGCGGTCAGCTTGTCCCCCATGTGCGATTCGACGGCCGTCTCCATTTTGGCCGCGTCGAAGGAGCCTTCCATCGCCTCCGACCAGGCCTCCTGGAAATTTTTCGAAAGAGGTCCCGGTATGGAGTTTATGCCATTGGCGATACTGGGGCCGATGCTCATCAGCATCTCGTCAAGGCCGTTTGCCCTGTTGATCTCGCCGATCGTCTGTGCCGGTGCCGCCATTGTCCCGGCGACCAGTCCGAGGAGGAGGGCGTATGCGATAAGCACTGCGCGCGTCGTAGGCACTAGGAATGACGTCACTCTATTTACTCCAAGGTTTTGGTGGCTCAAGCCAGATTGCTGGAAAACTTGGTTACCGGCAAGGTAGATCGCTACTTTAGCGTGTGGCTCGAGTTTGCCCACAGCGTTGAAATCAGCAGCGTCGTTGTTGGTCCGATCATGGATTGCTTCGAGCTCGCTTGACACACAAGGCGGGCCGGAGAAAGTTGCGTGGGGGCAGGAACGCAATGCGGGGTTGCCCATGGACGCGTCGCGGCGCGCACCAGTCGAAGGAGCACCGTCTTGGCTGTGGTCATCACCTCCCTGATCCTTTTCCTCATCGGCCTAGCGCTTGGCGGCGGCGGCATCTGGCTCGTGACGCTGGGCGGCAGCTGGTATTACGTCATCGTTGGTCTAGCTTTCCTTGTCGCGGCCTGGCTGCTCTACAGGCGCAGATCCACGGCCCTGTGGCTCTATGCGGCGATCGTGCTCGGCACGCTCGCCTGGGCGGTCTGGGAGATCGGCTTCGACTGGTGGGAGCTCGGTCCGCGCGGCGGCATCATCGTGCTTATAGCGCTGTGGCTATTGACGCCATGGGCGCGGCGCGGGCTTACCGGTCCCGACGGACGCGCGCCGCTTATCCTCGCCGTGCTGGCCTCGCTTGCCGTCGCCGGTTATTCGATGACGGTCGATCCAAAGGATATTGCGGGTGAACTCAACACCGACAAGGTGACGCCGACGGCCGATCTCGGCGGCAACGTGCCGGCCGGCGAATGGCACTATTACGGTCGCACGCAATATGGCCAGCGCTATTCGCCGCTCGACCAGATTACCCCCGAAAACGTCGCCAATCTGCAGCCGGCCTGGACCTATCGCACCGGCGACGTGAAAGGGCCCGACGACATCGCCGAGACGACCTATCAGGTGACGCCGCTGAAGATTGCCGACACGCTCTATATCTGCACGCCGCATAATTTCGCCATCGCCATAGACGCCGCCACCGGCAAGGAGAAATGGCGCTTCGATCCGAAGGTCAAGCTCGACAAGGACCGCCAGCACCAGACCTGCCGCGGCGTGTCCTATTATGCCGACGCCAAGATCGCCGCCGGCCAGCCCTGCGCCACACGCATCTACCTGCCGACATCCGACGCCCGGCTGATCGCGCTCGATGCCGCGAACGGCCAGGTCTGCCCCACATTTGCCGAAGGCGGCACGCTGAACCTTCTCGCCAACATGCCATATCCGAAGCCGGGCTATTACTATTCGACCTCGGCGCCGCTGATCGTCGCCAACAAGATCATCGTCGGCGGTGCGGTCAACGACAATTATTCTACGCAGGAGCCGTCCGGGGTTATCCGTGCCTACAATGCCGACACCGGCGCGCTGTTGTGGAATTGGGATTCCGGCAATCCTGACCAGACGACGCCGCTGCCGCCGGGCCAGACCTATACCAACAACTCGCCCAACATGTGGTCGACGGCGAGCACCGACGAGAAGCTCGGCCTGCTCTATGTGCCGCTCGGCAACAAGACGCCGGACCAGCTCGGCGCCGGGCGCAGCGCCAATGACGAGAAATTCTCCTCGTCGATCACCGCGCTCGACCTCAACAGCGGACAATTGCGCTGGGTGCGGCAGACCGTGCACCATGACCTCTGGGACATGGACGTGCCGGCGCAGCCGACGCTGGTCGACATCACCACGGAAAGTGGCGTGGTGCCTGCGCTGGTCGGGCCGACCAAGCAGGGCGACCTCTATGTGCTCGACCGGCGCAGTGGCGAGCCGATCGTTCCGGTCAAGGAACTACCGGCGCCGGCCGGCGCGATCGAAGGCGACCATACCTCGCCGACGCAGCCGCTTTCGGACCTGAGCTTCAGTCCGAAGCCACTGACCGGCGCCGACATGTGGGGCATCACCATGTTCGACCAGCTGGCCTGCCGGATCGAGCTTCGGAAGCTGCGCTATGAGGGCCGCTACACGCCGCCGTCACTGCAGGGCTCGCTGATCTACCCCGGCAATTTCGGCACCTTCAACTGGGGCGGCGTGGCAGTCGATCCGGTCCGGCAGGTGATGTTCGGCATGCCGACGTACCTGGCGTTCATCTCCAAACTGGTGCCGCGCGCCGACGTGCCGCCGCCCGGCGACACCAAGGGCAGCGAACAGGGCCTGAACCGCAATGACGGTGCGCCTTACGCAGTGATATTGAAGCCGTTCCTGTCGCCGCTCGGCATTCCCTGCCAGGCGCCGCCCTGGGGCTATGTGGCTGGTGCCGATCTCCGGACCGGCAAGATCGTCTACAAGCATCGCAACGGCACCGTCTACGACATGACGCCGCTGCCGCTGCCATTCAAGGTCGGCGTGCCCGGCATTGGCGGGCCGATGATCACTGCCGGCGGCGTCGCCTTCCTCGGTGCGGCAGTCGACGACTATGTGCGCGCCTATGACCTGACGACCGGCAAGCAGCTTTGGCAGGCGCGGCTGCCGGCGGGCGGGCAGTCGACACCGATGACCTACACGGTAGCCGACGGGCGCCAGTTCGTCGTCATCGTTGCCGGCGGCCACGGCTCGGTCGGTACCAAGCCGGGCGACTATGTGATGGCCTATACGCTGCCGAAATAGAGAAGTTCCTTCAGAGCCCGAGATGCCCTTTCAGGTCGGGTACCGATGCAAGTACCTCATTGGTCAACTGCGGGCCGGCGGCTGTCTCGGTCTGCTGGACCAGCATCGTGCCGGCCTGGCTGATCTGTGCGAGCGTGAGGCCTGATGCCTTGAGTATGGCGACGCCGTTGATCAGCGCGCCGGTCTTTTCGCCGAGAGCGCCGCCGAGCGCGCCCTCCAGCGAGGACAGGAGCCCACCGCCGGAAGCTGCGCCGGGAGCCATGACATCATATTGCTTGGCCAGGGCGTCGGCTCCCGGGATTTTGGCGAAGAAGCTGGACAGAGTCGTGCCTTCCGCCTCGTGTTCGAGCACCGAGAAAATCGTGCCGGCGATCTTTTCCGTCAAAGCCTGGTTGAGACCGGCTTTCTGCGAGACGGTGTTGATGATGTCCTGAACGTCCATGACCTTTCCTCAGGCTTTGGTGTTTGTGGGCGGGTACCGGTTGGAGCGGACCTTGATCAACGATCGTTTGAAGGCGGTGAACCGCAGCGCCAGCAAAGTCATAGCGGCGAGTGCGAACCCACTTGCCAGAAGCGGGAAGGGAAAGGTCATGGGCTTATTCCTTCGTCGTCAGGCATTCTTTTCCCGCCAAATGGCCACTCTCGTTCGCCAAATGGCCCGAGTGAGGCATAGCTCGGTAACTTCTTTACATTGTGGTGCGTGCATTTAGCATTGCCACAAAGGACCAAAATTTAACGACAGTGAGGCGCGCGGCATCACGGCCCTCGTGCAGGGACTTTTGGCAGCCTCACTCAGCCGTGACTGGACCAGGCAAGCTTCGGCTCTATGTTGCCGCGGGGGGCCGACGAGGAGCGCGCCATGACAACACCTGCCGGACCCACTGCCGCCGAGCCTGTCATTACCCAGGCGATGATCGATGCCTATGACGAATACACGCATCTGACGCTCGACCGGCGCCGCTTCATGGAGCAGTTGACCAGGCTTGCAGGCTCGGGTGCGGCAGCGGCCGCGATCGCGCCGCTGCTGGCGGCGAACTCGGCCCAGGCGGCAATCGTGGCGGAAGATGATCCGCGTGTGAAAGGCGAGGACATCAGCTATCCCGGCAGCGCCGGCGAGATGAAGGGCTATCTGGTCAGGCCGGCGGACCAGACCGGCAAGCTTGGCACCGTCATCGTGGTGCATGAGAACAGGGGTCTCAACCCGCATATTCGCGATGTGGCGCGGCGCGTTGCGCTGGAAGGGTTCGTAGCGCTCGCGCCGGACTTCATGACGCCGCTCGGCGGCACGCCGGCCGATGAAAACAGGGCACGTGACCTGTTTTCCCAGCTCGATCCAGCACAGGTCGCCACCAATGCCGTCGCAACGGTCGCCTACCTCAAAAGTTACAAGGACGGCAACGGCAAGGTCGGCGCCGTCGGCTTCTGCTGGGGCGGCGGCACGGTGAACATGCTGGCCGTCAACGCGCCGGACCTCGCCGCCGCCGTCGCCTATTACGGCATGCAGCCAAAGGCCGAGGACGTGCCGAAGATCAAGGCCGCGCTTATGCTGCATTATGCCGGCCTCGACACCCGCACCAATGCCGGCATCGATGCCTTCAAGAAGGCACTCGACGCGGCTCATGTCGAATACTCGGTCTATGTCTATGAAGGCGCCAACCATGCCTTCAACAACGACACGTCGGCGGCCCGCTACGACAAGAAGGCGGCCGATCTCGCCTGGGGCCGGACGATCGCCTTCCTCAAGGAGAAGCTGGCCTGATCAGGTGGGCGCCGGCGCCGGTTTGTGAAGGCCGACGCCGGCCACCACCAGTGCGATGCCAAGGCAGTCCGTGGCGCTTGGGATTTGCCGCAGCACAATGACGCCGATCAAGGTCGCGGTGACCGGCAGCAAAGACAACATCAGCGCGAAGCTGGAGCGCGGAAGCCGCGACATGGCAAGCTGGTCGCAAATATAGGGAATGACCGACGAGCAGATGCCGACGCCGACCGCCGCAAGCAGCAGCGGCGGCGCCGAGAAAGCCGGCAGCGCATCGGCAAAACCGATCGGCAGTACAACGAGAAGGGCGACCGCCATGGCGGCACCCAGCCCGGCGATGCCGTCGCCGGCGCCGGCGCGCGCGACGCGGTGGCCGAGCACGATGTAGCCAACGAACAGCGCGCCGTTGAGGAAAGCCCAGAACAGGCCGACGGGATCGCTCGACCATTTGACGTCGATCAGCAGCAAGGTGCCGGCGACGGCGATTGCAAGGGCGGCCAGATTGCGCCGGCTTCTGAGGCCGACAAGCGCGACGCCGATGGTGCCGACGAATTCGATCGCCGCCACCAGCGAGATCGGCAGCCGGTCGAGCGCCAGGTAAAACGAGCAATTCATCACCCCAAGGCAGACGCCGAAAGCCAGAAGCAACAATCGCGTCGAGCGATCGGCGCGGGCAAAGACCGCCCATGGCCGGGTCAATGGGGCAAAGACGAGTGCAGCGGTGGCGATGCGCAGCCAAGCCATGCCGAGCACGCCGACATGCGGGAACAGCAGCACCGCGAAGGCCGGTCCGAGATAGTGGAACACGGCGCTGACGCCGAACCAGAGATGCGGCGGGACCGCGTTTGCCAAGGTAAAGGCGGGGCCGGCGAGTGCCGGGCTTGCTGCTGGGGCTTGCGTCCGATCTTCCATGGGATCAGTATCGCAGGCGATTTTTGCCATTGATATGGATGATGGCCAGTCATTGCGGCCATTTCCTTTCCGAAAGCAAGGAGTATTCCGCTGAAACGCCTTCGAAATGAAAATACCGATCTGGATCCGGCGGACCTGAAAATCCTGCGCCTGCTGGAAAAGGATGCGCGCACCAGCACCGCCGAACTGGCGCGCTCGGTCGGCCTGTCGGCGCCGAGCGTTGCCGAGCGCATCAAGCGGCTGCAGGAAAGCGGCGTGATCGAGGCCTATACGGTGCGCATCAATCCGGCCGCGCTCGGCATGAAGTTGTCGGTATGGCTGCGCATCAGGCCGGTGCCGGGGCAACTCGCCGTGGTGGCCGAAATCATCCGCGACCTGCCGGAAATCGCCCAATGCGACCGGGTCACCGGCGAAGACTGTTTCATCGCGCTGGCGCATGTCGCCTCGGTCGCCGAACTCGAGCGGGTGATCGACCGGATCATTCCGTTCGCGATGACCAATACGGCGATCATCCAGTCGTCGCCGGTGGTGCCGCGATCGCCGCTGGGGGCGGTGAAGCGGCTGCCTTGATGCTTGGGGTCGTTCGTCAGCATATCATCAGAAATGCAAACCGGACGGCCGGTCTGTTTCTTCCCGCGCCGTTCAGGCGTGGCCGCGTTTCATCCTCGCCTGCTTCAGGATGGCGCGCCAGCGGATCATGGCGAAAGGGATCGGCTCGTTGTTGTTGGCGATGTGGAAGATCTCGTTGTTGAGGTTCTTCAGCGAGCGCCAGAAATCATAGTCGGTGATGCGTGGATCAGCCGCCAGCCTGTCCGCCTCGACCTTGATGTCGGTTTTCATGCACGTTCCCCGAACCGCTGCTGCTCCGCCGCCCGTATCGCAATTCGATGCGGATGGTTTTCCAACGCCGCGCTGAGTCGTTCAACGTCTCAATTCGGCTTGTTCACGTTAAAACCTCGGTAAGGTTAACGGCGGTTGGGTTGCGGTTCAAGCCGACTTACGACGAATACCGATCGAGCGGCCGGCGCGCTCCGGCATCGGCAGGGCGGCATGGGCGGCGCGCATCGCTTCCACCTTGGCCAGGACGTCAGCGGGGAAGGGCGCGACCTTCGGGCCAGCCATGTCGACATGCAGCGACAGCGTTTCGGAGGTGGCGGCGAGCCAGCCGTCGAGATGGCGGATTTCCTGATAGGCCCTCAGCCGCTTCTCGTCGTGGTCCAGCAACTGGAACGAGACCGTGACCTTGTGGTCGAGATGCAGCTCCTGGACGTAGCAGACATGGACTTCCGCGGTGTAGATGGTCAGCCGCCGTTCCCTTACATAGTCCGGCCCCATCCCCATCATCTCGAATGCTTCGTCGGAGCACCGGTCGAACAGCACGTTGTAATAGGCCATGTTGAGATGGCCGTTGTAGTCGATCCAGGCCTCCTCGATCTCCATGGCGCGAGAGACGAAAGGGGCGGGGATGGGCATCGGAAACTTCCTTCTCGTCATGCCGGGATGAGCGTGGACTGGACAGAGCGTGGTCGGTGAGACTACGCATCCCTAGATGCAGAACAAGGGTGGACGCTGGTCCATTCGCGGAGGAATCGATGGCTCTAAGCGACCTCAATCCGGTCGAGCGCAACGAAGAAGGGATTGCCGCCGTACTCGGCATCCTCAAGCAGCGGCTCGGCGAGCGATTCCAGACCGGCCAGGCGATCCGCGCCCAGCACGCGCACACCACGACCTATATTCCGACGCAGGCGCCGGACGGCGTCGCCTTTGCCGAGACGACGGAGGAGGTGCAGGAGATCGTGCGCGCATGCGCGGCGCATCGCGTGCCGGTGATCGCCTTCGGCGTCGGCTCTTCGCTGGAAGGCCACACCAATGCGCCGGGCGGCGGCATCTCACTCGATACGTCACGCATGAACCGCATCATTGCGGTCAATCCGCAGGACCTCGATTGCACCGTCGAGCCCGGTGTGACGCGTGAGGATCTGAACCGGCACCTGCGCGACACCGGCCTGTTCTTTCCGATCGATCCGGGCGCCAACGCCTCGCTCGGCGGCATGGCGGCGACGCGTGCGTCGGGCACCAACGCGGTGCGCTACGGCACGATGCGCGAGAACGTCCTATCGCTGACCGCGGTGATGGCCGACGGCGAAGCAGTGACGACCGGCAAGCGCGCCAAGAAAAGCTCGGCCGGCTACGATCTGACCCGGCTGCTGATCGGCTCGGAAGGCACGCTTGGCATCATCACCCAGCTGACCTTGAAGCTGCAGGGCATTCCGCAGGCGATTTCAGGCGGTGTCTGCCCGTTCCCCAGCCTCGAGGCGGCGTGCGATGCGGTGATCGCGACCATCCAGATGGGCATTCCGGTGGCACGCATCGAATTGGTCAACGCGCTGCAGATGCGGGCGATGAAGACCTATTCGAAGCTCGACTATCCGGAGAGCCCCTGCCTGTTCGTCGAGTTCCACGGCAGCGATGCCGGCGTCGCCGAACAGGCCGAGACTTTCGGCATGATCGCCGAGGAAAATGGCGGCGGCCCCTTCCTGTGGACCAGCGTGGCCGAAGAGCGGACAAAATTGTGGAAAGCCAGGCACGATGCCTACTGGTCGTCGCTGACGCTGCGGCCGGGCGCCAAGGGCCTGTCGACCGATGTCTGCGTGCCGATCTCGCGCTTTGCCGAATGTGTCACCGAGACCGAGACGGACATCGCCGAGATGGGCCTGATCGCGCCGATCGTCGGCCATGCCGGCGACGGCAATTTCCATGTGCTGGTGCTGATGGACGTGGACGACCCGAAGGAGATCGCGCTGGCGGAAAAATTCGTGGCGCGGCTCAATATGCGCGCCATCGCCATGGACGGCACCTGCACCGGCGAGCATGGCATAGGGCAAGGCAAGATCGGCTTCCTGCGGCATGAGCTCGGCCATGGCGTCGACATCATGCGCACGATCAAGCAGGCACTCGACCCCCTGAATATAATGAACCCCGGCAAGATATTGCCGGCAATCGGGAAATAACGGCGATGGCCGCAGGCGAGGCTCTTCTGCCCATCGAAGTACCGCCTCTTTCCGCCGGTGCACCACTACCTCACGTCTTTGCCGACGAAGACAAGTTGCTGGTCGCCTATATCGTCAACAAGACGGATCCGTCATTCGATGGGACGAATCCGCGCTCGGTTTCGCCTGTAACCAACGGCCAATCGGTTGCGATCCTGACGGCAAAGCCTTGCCTAGCACTTCAATTCGGCCTGCCGAACGATGAGGCCTTGAGCGGCCATCGGCTCTACAAACTGGGCTTGCAGCCCTATGCTGCATTTGAGGTACTCAACTCGTCATGGATCGGTTCGCTGGAACAGCAAATCGAGTTCACAGTTCTCATCAGCCTGGGCTGTTTTCTGGCTATCGGCACTTCATCTTCACTTTCCACGACTCGACGCTTGAATTTGTCGCGGAGAGCTTTTCGATGAGCTGTCGCGACGGGTCGGTTCTGACCTCGTTGATGGCGGCCATCAGTCCCAGCGTCACGGCGCTGCCAGACAAACGAATACGGCTTCTCGACCGGCTTTGGCGACGCGACTGATCCGCTGGTCCATCAGCCTTGACCGCAGCGACGTTTGGTCGGAGACTCCGGACGTTGCCAGTGCCTGAAACCGGGCAGACGTGGCAAACGGAGGAGCAAGCAACATGGCGATTTCACGCAAGGAAGAGGCTCGGGCGCTGAGCGCCGACGAACGCGCTCTCGTCGAGAAGTCGCACCATCCAGCGGTACAGCATCTTGCCGACGCCGAACTCGCCAGCCTGGTCAAGCTCCTAAGGGGACGGCGCGACAAGGCCCAGACCGAGGCGCATCGCCGCCGCCGCGAAATGCGCGGCAAGGGTGCGCCAAAGGGCGCCGGCGCCTCGAAGGCCGATGAAGGTTCGCAGTTGAAGCTGGCGGTTCTGGCGATGACCATGCGGCGGCTCAATGGCGAGGCCGAACGCCGCCGCCAGTTGGCAGCGCGTGTTTCGCTGGTCGAGAATGCACGCAAGGCGCTGTCCATGAAGCAAGGCGCTGCGGCAGACGGTCCCGAGTTCAACACGCGCACCGCGCACAAAGGCATGCGCGCGATCGTGAGCCGGCGGCCCGAGAATCTGATCCGGCCGATGGAACTCGGCCGGCAGCGGCAGGCGGCAAAGGTGGCGCAGGCAAAGCGCGACGCCCGCTGAGTTTTCTTGGCCGCCTTCTTTTGCTCTGGAAGCCTGTCTGGCGGGAATTGCCTCTTTATCGACACGCTGATGCGGGTAGAGTGCGGCTGATTTTCAATCAACCGCTTCGGAGTTCATGCTCGCACGCCTGTTCGTGATCTTCGGTGGGCTTCTCGTGCTGGTGCTGTGTGCGGCGCTGGTGGTGCCGTACTTTGTCGACTGGACAGGTTACCGTGCCGATTTCGAGCGCGAGGCCAGTGCCGTTCTGGGCCGCAAGGTGACCGTGCGAGGCGATGCGACGGCAAGGTTGCTGCCGTTCCCCTCGGTGACCTTTTCCAACGTCGCCGTTGCCGGTGGCCCCAACGGCCAGCCGGCGATGACCGTCGAAACCTTTTCGATGGATGCAGAACTCGCGCCATTCCTGCGCGGCGAGGTGCTGATCTTCGACATGCGCCTGGTGCGGCCGAAGGCGACGATCGACATCGCCGCCGACGGCACGGTCGACTGGACGATACGGCCGTCCTCGCCCTTCGATCCCGGTCAGATCTCCATCGAGAAGCTGACGGTGACGGAAGGACAGATCGCGCTCAGCCACGCCGCCGGCGGGCGCAGCCATCTTATTTCCGAGATCAACTCGACGATCTCGGCCAAGTCGCTGGCCGGCCCCTGGCGGCTGGACGGCTCGCTGTTGCTGGACGGGTTGCGGACCACGATCGCCGCTTCCACCAGCAAGGCCGAACCGGACGGGCAAATGCGGCTCAGGCTCAAGGCCGATCCGGATGACTATCCGCTGGTCGTCGAGACCGACGGCAATGTGGGCCTCGTCGAGGGCGCCGCGGTCTATTCGGGCCAGTTCAAGATATCGGGCGCAGACCGGGCTGCGGAGCAGCTGCCCGGCACCGGCGGCGAGGCGCTGAAAGTCAGCGCCGGCAAACCGGACCCGGGCTTCAGGCTGAACGGCAAGTTTTCGCTCGATCACCAGAAGCTCGGCGTCGACGAATTCCGCTTCGAGACGGGACCGCTCGACAATCCCTACACCGCCGACGGCAAGGCTGCGGTCGACCTTGGGCTGAAGCCGCATTTCTTGATCGAGGCCGATGGCGCGCAGGTGCAGTTCGACGAGGCCGTGGGGGCGGCGGCCGGTGCCGGATTGACGCTGTCCGAGCGGGTGGCGGCGCTGGAGCAGGCGCTGCTCGATCTGCCGAAGCCGACCATACCGGGCACGGTCGAGGTGAAACTGCCGGCGGTGGTGGCAGGCGACACCACGGTTCGCGACGTGCATCTGTCCGCCGAGCCGGCCGAGGGCGGCTGGGCGGTAAAATCGCTGGCCGCCACGCTGCCCGGCCGCGCCAAGCTGGAAGCCAACGGCATGGTCAGCGTCGAGGACCATTTCGGTTTCACCGGATCGCTGCTTCTGGCGGTGGCGCAGCCCTCGGGCTTTGCCGCCTGGCTGTCGAAGGACGTCGACGAGGCGATCCGCCGCTTGCCGGCCGCCGGCTTCAAGGCCAAGGTGGATTTGAGCGAGAAGCACCAGGCCTTCAGCGATCTCGAACTCATCCTCGGCAAGGCAAAGTTCTCCGGCCGCATCGATTCCAGCCAGCCCGACGACACCAGGCCATCGGTGCTGATGCAACTGGAAGGCGGCGAACTCGACGTCGATGGGCTCGCCGCCTTCGCCTCGATCTTTGTCAGCGACAAGGGCGCCAACCGCTTTTCCGATCGCGACCTCGATTTCCAGATCGAGGCCGGGCCGGTCAGCGCCGGCGGCTTAACCGCCGATAGCGTCGATACTGCACTTAGATTACGGGACGGGTTGCTTGAGATCGACCGACTGTCGGTCGGCGGACTTGCCGGCGCCTCGATCAGCGCCACCGGCCGGATCAAGGATTTCCCGGCGAGCCCGACCGGCAAGCTCGACGCCTCGGTGGTCGCCGTCGACCTCAAGCCGCTGATCGACGTCGCCGTCCAGCATTATCCGGACAACGCGGTGCTGAGGGGGCTGGCGGAGCGTGCTGCGGCCTATCCCGAGCTGTTCCAGGATGCGCGTATCGACGCGGTCACGAGTGCCGCAGACAATGGCGATGGTACGACCGGACTGGCAATGAGCGCACAGGGCAAGGCCGGTGGTTCGGCCTTTTCGGCGTCATTGTCCGGCAAAGGGGCGCTCGACCGGCCTCTCGAAGCGCCGGTGACGCTGACCTTCAATGCAAGGAACGCCGACGCCACCGCGCTTCTGGCGCTTTACGGTCTGCCGGCGCTGCCGCTCGGCATGCTCGGCGAGGCGACCACCGACGTCTCGGCCAAAGGCACGCTTGGCGGCGGCCTGGCGACACGCTTCAGCCTGGCCGGCAATGACTTCAAAGCTGGTTTCGACGGGACAATTGCCGACACGCCTCAGGGCGCGGCCGCCAAGGGCAAGGTCAGCCTTGAAACGGCCGATATCGAGCCATGGCTGATGACGACCGGCGTCGGCCTGCCCGGCATGGGGACCGGCATGTCGACGTCGCTTGCTGCCGATGCCGACTACGGCAATGGTCTCCTGGTGCTGAGCGGCCTCAGCGGCGCCGTCAACGAAGCGGCGGTTTCCGGTGACGTAAATATCGACGTCAAAGAGGGGCTGCCGCATCTTGCCGGCGCGCTGTCGCTGGACGAGCTGGACCTCGATCCCATGGCGGTGATGCTGTTCGGCGACCAGGCCTTCCTTGTCAATGACGGGGCCTGGCCGACAGCACCGTTCAGCCAGAAATCCAGTCTGCCATTTACCGCCGATCTCGATCTGACGGCGGCGTCGCTTTCCGCCGGCCCGCTTGCCACCGCCTATGACGCTGCGCTGTCGCTGCAGCTCGACCAGGAGGGCATCCGCGTTTCCGACCTCAAGGCAAAATTCCTCGGCGGCGAGTTGAGTGGCCTGTTCGAGCTCAAGAACAATGACGGCACCGGGCTTTTCTCCGGTCAGATGAAACTCGCCGCCGCCGATCTGGCAGTCGTGCTGCCGGAGGCCGGCATCAGCGGAAGCGGCGATTTCTCGACGGCGCTTTCGACCAGCGGCAAATCGGTCGACGCGATGGTCGCGGCGCTGTCCGGTTCCGGCACGGCGACGCTGAAGGGCATGACTATTGCCGGCTTTAATCCCGATGCCTTTGGCGCATTCATCGCCAAGGCCGACGCGATAGGGCGCGATATCGACGCGTCGAAGACTGCCGGCTTTGTACCGCAGATCGCCGCTGCGGGAAGTTTTCCGGCGCAGGACACCGATATTGCCTTCACCATCGCCGGCGGCACGCTGAGGGCGCCGCCCGTCAAATTCGAAAGCCCGGGCGCGACGCTGTCCGCCGACATCACCGCCGATCTGAACACCAGCACCGTCGATGCCAAGGGCGAGATCGCCTATCGACCCGGCGATGAGGCGCTGGTCGGCTCCGAACCGATTTTGAATTTCAGCGTCGACGGTCCGTTCGGCGCCACCCAACGGCAGTTCGACAGCGAGCCGCTGGCACAGTTCCTGACCCAGCGTGCGCTGGAAAAGGAGCAGCAGCGGGTCGAAGCCATGCAAGCCGCACTGCTCGAGAAACAAAGGCTGCGGCGTGAGGTGCGCTACTACGCTGCCCTGCAAACCGAGCGTGAAAGAGCGGCGGAGGAACGGCGCAAGCAGGAGGAAGCGGCGCGGCTGAAGGCTGAGGCCGACGCCAGGGCAAAGGCTGAAGCCGAGGCTCAGGCCCAAGCCGAAGCGGAGGCGAGGGCGCAGGCTGAAGCCAAGGCGAAGGCTGAAGCGGACGCCAAGGCAAAGGCCGAAGCTGAGGCGCAGGCCCAAGCCGAAGCGGAGGCCAGGGCGCAGACTGAAGCCAAGGCGAAGGCGGATGCAGCGGCGAAGGCCGAAGCCGAGGCCAAGGCGAAAGCCGAGGCGGCTGCAAAGGCCAAAGCGGATGCCGAAGCCAAAGCCAAGGCGGCGCAACAGGCTGCCGAGGAAGCAGCGCAGGCCGAAGAACAGCAACGCCAGAGGGCGGAAGAGGCGTTGCGGATCGCCTCGGAAGAAAAGGCAAAGCTCGACGCCGAACGCAAGGCCGCGGCGGAGCAAGCGCAGAAAGCGGAACGGGCGCCACCGGCCGCAAATAACGTGCCATCGCCAGTGCAGCCCCCGCCAAAGCTCAAGTTCGATCCCTCGTCGATCGACGATCTGCTAAAATCGCTGAATGGCGGGTGACGGCGCATCCCTTACGCGTCGCGTCCAGCAAGCAAGCGCTTCAGCATCGGCTCGATCCGCCCGAGTTCGTCGAGATGAGCGGCTGACAGATCGGCGAGACTGTCGTCGGCGCGCTCGGTCAGCCGCAGCAGCACGCGGCGGTGGTCCTCCTCGTCGTGGTCCCTCGCGACGAGCCCGGCTTCGCAAAGACGGTTGACCAATTCCACGGCGCTGTGATGGCGGATGCGCAGGCGCTCCGCGAGGTCACCAATGGCCACCGGCCCTCCGCCGGGAAATCCCTTGATCGCAAGCAGGGCCTGATGCTGGCGTGGCGTCAGGCCGGCTTCCTGCGCCTGGATCTGGCTGAATTCGAGAAAGCAGCGGATCAGGTAACGAAATTCGGACAGCCTCTGGTAATCGGCCGCCCCGATCGTTGCGCCGCGCTTTTGTGGCTTCGAAGTGTCTGCCATCGATTCCTTTCCGACAAAGCCGCAAACGGGCCTTGAACATTTATATCGTGTTACGATACAGAGCGAACCAACATGGCTGGTGCCCCGCCATCTTCGGTGGCACGGCCGGCGACCGATCCGCAAGTCGGCACGCGCCAGAAAGCAAGGTTTGCAAATGAAATCCGATCACGCCAACCCCGGCCATCTGCGCGATTTTACCACCGATGCCCGGGTGCTGCTCATTGCCGGCATAGCGGTGGTGGTGGCGACGGCAGGGTTGTTTGCCGGCATTGCCCTTTTGAAGCTGATCCGGCTTGCCACGAACATCGCCTATTTTGGCCAGTTCACGCTCGCCGACCTGAGACTGCAGGATACGCCGCTTGGCTATGCCTCGGTATTTGTTCCGGTGGTCGGGGCACTGATCATCGGTGTGATGGCTCGCTTCGGAAGCGAAAAGATCCGCGGCCATGGCATTCCCGAAGCCATCGAGGCGATCCTGCTCGGACGCTCGCGGCTCGACGCCAAGGTGGCAATCCTGAAGCCGTTGTCGTCGGCAGTCTCGATCGGTACCGGCGGGCCATTCGGCGCGGAAGGGCCGATCATCATGACCGGCGGCGCCATCGGTTCGCTGATCGCGCAGATGCTGCCGGTCAGCGACAATGAACGCAAGACGCTGCTGGTGGCGGGTGCGGCGGCCGGCATGACCACCGTGTTCGGAACGCCGATCGCCGCCATCATGCTTGCAGTGGAATTGCTGCTCTTCGAATGGACGCCGCGCAGCTTCATTCCCGTGGCGGTCGCCGCGATCATTGCTGCGGTCGAGCGCACCATGCTGCATCTGCCGGGGCCGATCTTCCCGTTTCAGGGCGGAATGGAGGTTTCATTTCCCGGCCTTGCCAGCTGGGTGCTGGTCGGCATGGCAGCCGGGCTGCTATCGGGGTTGCTGACCCAGATGGTCTATGCCTGCGAGGACGGTTTCCAGAAGCTGCCCATCCACTGGATGTGGTGGCCGATGCTCGGCGGCCTGGTGGTCGGCATCGGCGGGCTGATCGAGCCGCAGGCACTCGGCGTCGGCTATGACAATATCGCCAACATGCTGGATGGCCGCACGATAGCGACCGCTGCGCTCACCCTGTTAGTGGTGAAGGCGATCATCTGGTCGGTCGCACTCGGCTCGGGAACGTCGGGAGGTGTGCTGGCGCCGCTGCTGATCATGGGCGGGGCGATGGGCGCGGTCCTCGCCGGCTTCCTGCCGGCCGCGGATCCGGGCTTCTGGGCGCTGCTGGCGATGGCGGCGACAATGGGCGGCACCATGCGTGCACCGCTGACCGCCACGTTCTTTGCGGTTGAACTGACCGGCAACACCCATGTCCTGGTGCCGCTGATCGCGGCGACTGCCACCGCGCATGCGGTGACCGTGCTGTTGATGAAGCGTTCGATCCTCACCGAAAAAATCGCACGGCGAGGGCATCACATGGTTCGCGAATACCGTGTCGATCCGTTCGCCCTGACCAGGGTGCGCGAGGTGATGACCAGCGAGGTCGAGAGCGTGCCGGCGACGATGTCGCTGCACGGCGCGGCAGCGTTCCTGACGGCGCCCGAGACACGGCATCCGAGCTTTCCGGTCGTCGATGAAGAAGGCCACGTGCTCGGCGTCATCGATCCGCCGGCGATTCTGCGCTGGAGACGCGCCGGCAAGCACCGCACGACGACGCTTGGCGAACTGCTGGCCGGCAGCAAGGTCACGCTGGCCTATCCGGATGAGTATCTCGAGGGCCTCTCCGACAAGCTGCTGATGGCGAACGTGTCCCATTTGCCGGTCGTCACGCGAGAAAATGCCCGGCTGGTGGGCTATGTCGGCTGGAAGGACCTGATGCGTGTCAGATCGAAGAAGCAGGCCGAAGAACGCGACCGCTCGGCTTTGCTGGGCTTCCGTATCCGGCGCAGGAAACAGGATAGCGTCGCCTGAAGGCTACAACTTGCCGCGCTTGGCCCAATCCAGCACATAGAGCCTGAGTGCCGAGGAGAGGTTGGCATCGCGCGGGCGGCTCTCGTCGATTTCGGCGACAAGAGCGGCGAGCGTCAGTTTTCGCACGGCCGCGATGGCGACCAGGTCGTCGTAAAAAGGCTTTTCAAGCGAATAGCTGGTGCGGTGGCCGCGAATGGTGACCGAGCGCTTTTCGACCGGGCTCACGCGACCGCCCTCACACTTCAAGCATCGGATTTGTCCGAATCGCCCGATTTTTCGCGGCGATGGCCGGCGACCAATTTGTCGGCCTTGTCGGCGATCAGGCGGTCGCGATCCCGGCTGGTTTTGGAACGGCCATGCAGCGCCCGGTTCTGTTCGGCCAGGCGCTCCTTCTCGGCTCGCGCCTTCTGCTTGCGTGCCTGACGGAGATTGACGATCTCGGCCATGTCACGCCGCCTGTCGGGTCACTTCTTGCGGAAGGCGTCGAGCGACACCACGTCGGCGCCCTTGGCGCCGGCGTCGGCCGCGGCAGGCTTCTTTTCCGCCTCAGCGGTTTTCTTCTTCGTCTCAGGCTTTTTCTCGGCGACGATAGCCAGCGGCTCGGGAGCAGGCTTGGCCTTTGTCTCCTGTTCAGCCGGGGTATCCGTCTTGACATCGAATTCGAGCTCGAAGTTGACGGACGGATCGTAAAAGCCGCGCACGGCCGAGAACGGGATTTCCAGTTTCTCCGGCACGTCGGAAAACGACAGCCCGACTTCGAAACCGGTGTCGCTCACCTTCAGGTCCCAATACTGGAACTGGATGACGATGGTCATCTGTTCGGGATAGCGCTCGCGCAGCCGCGACGAGACGCGCACGCCCGGCGCGCCGGTGAGAAAGGTGATGAAGAAATGATGGTTGCCCGGGAGACCGGTGCGCGCGACCTCGGCCAGGACCTTGCGCATGACGCCGCGCAACGCCTCCTGGGCCAGAATGTCGTAGCGGATGTGGTCGTCGGCCATGTGGCTGTCGGGTTCCGTTGAATCGTCCTGATAGCTGTAATCAAGCTTGAGCGCGGCGTAAACCGGATATACATCGCCGGCGTGCGGAAGCGAAGCCCATTGGCGACGATTTGATCGTCAAACGGCTTTGATCGTCAAGCGCTGGCGAGCGCGCCCTGTTTGCTCGCCCGGGCCACAGGCTGCCGCTTGCCGAAGGCGCGCAGGAAGGTGCGCACGCCATTTGTCGCCGATTGCACCACCTCGTCCTCGGTCGGTGTACCGCCGAGCATGAACGTCGTCTGCAACTCGGCATTGGCAAGCGCCATGAACTGGCGCGCTGCGACATCGGGATCGTCGATATCAAGGAAGCCCGCATGAGCGAGGCGGGCGAAGCGGGCGGCGATCGCCGGCCATGTCCTGCCCGGTCCTTCTTCGCGCCATTCGGCGAACAACTCGGGATAGCGCCCGCCCTCGGTCTGGATCAGCTTGCGCAGGAATTTGCCGTCGCGGTTGCAGATGCAGTTGTGGTTCATCCGCACAGCAAAGGCGATGAGGTCGGCCTCGAGATCCTTCGGCTGATCGGGAAAAGTGGAAATCGTGGCAAAGATGCCGGCATTGCAACGTTCGGTGAGGTCACGGACGATGGCAACGAAGAGTTTTTCCTTGTCGCCGTGATGATTGTAGATGGTCTGGCGGGAGACGCCGGCCTCGGCGGCAATCATGTCGATATTGGCACCGGCAAAGCTTTCGCGGCAGAAGACCGAGGCGGCGGCATCGACAATCGACATCCGCTTGGCCTCATGGCCCCGCGGCGGGAAAATGTCAGGAGAAACGTTGGCCTTCATGCAAAACTATATAGAGGTGGTTGACGAATTAGACAAGCCTGTCTAAATTTGTGGACTTGCACGAAGGGGTTTCGTTCCGCAGAAGAGTCGGAACTCCACGGGATGGAACGTCCTAGGGTTACACGTCGGTCCTCGGCGGCAACCAGAATTCGAAAGAGCCTGCTATCATGAACGCCAAATTCCTCCGCATTGCGGTCGTGCTCGGCCTATTGTCCGCGATCGGCCCGTTTGCCATCGACATGTATCTTCCGGCCCTGCCGTCGATCGGTGAGGATCTGCATGCCGGCACCGCCGCGGTGCAGATGAGCCTGCTGATCTTCTTTCTTTCCATGGGCTTCGGCCAGATCGTCGTCGGACCGATCTCCGACATGGTCGGCCGCAAGCTGCCGCTCTACGGCGGCCTGGCGCTGTTTATGGTCGGCGGCGTCGGCTCGGCGCTGGCTCCCTCGATCGAATGGCTGATCGCCTTCCGCTTCCTGCAAGGGCTCGGCGCCAGCGCCGGCATGGCCGTGCCGCGCGCGATCGTGCGCGACCTGCATACCGGCACCGAGGCCGCCAAACTGATGTCGCTGCTGATGCTGGTGTTTTCGGTGTCGCCGATCCTGGCGCCGCTGACCGGTAGCCAGATCATCGAGAACTTCGGCTGGCGCGCCGTGTTCTGGACGGTGACGGGCGCGGCCGTGCTCGCCACCATCCTGCTGGCGACCTCGCTGAAGGAGACGCGGCCGGTCGAAGAGCGCGCCGGTTCGTCCTTCGGGACGGCACTTTCAGGCTACCGCTTCCTGATGGGCGACCGCAACTTCCTTGGCCTGACGGCCATTGCCGGCTTCGGCATTGCGAGCTTCTTCGTCTATCTGTCGAGCTCGTCCTTCATCCTGATCGACCATTACGGGCTGTCGCCTTCGGTCTACAGCGTGTTCTTCTCGATCAATGCGGTTGCCTTTATCGGCATGTCGCAGCTGACCGGGTTGCTATCGGAGCGGTTCGGGCTGCAGCGCGTGGTGCGCGTCGCGGTGACCGGCTATGCGACGACGATGGTGGTGCTGTTCGCGGTGATGGCATCGGGTGTCGACCGGCTCGACGTGATGGCGGCGTTGCTGTTCATCGGCTACGGCTTTCTCGGCCTGGTCATCCCGACGACGTCGGTGCTGGCCATGGAAGAGCATGGCGAGATCGCCGGCACCGCGTCGGCGCTGATGGGCACGCTGCACTTTGCCATCGGCGCGGTCGCCATGGGCGTCGCCGGCGTGTTTTTCGACGGCACGCCGCTGCCGATGGTGGCGGGCATCACGCTCTGCGCGGCGATCTCCTTCACGCTGGCCAAGATAACGCTCGGCCGCAGCCGGGACGCTGCGGAAGCGCCGGCGGAGTAAGCTTCACCTATCGAGACAAAAAGGCCGGGCGATGTTCCCGGCCTTTTCACGTTTGCGATCCCGGTTCAAAGCAGCCTATGCCTATATGACGGGTTCAGGACATGCAGCTTCGACATCTCAAGACCTTCGTGGCGGTCGCCACCACCTTGAACATCACGCGCGCCTCCGAGCGGGTTCATCTTGCCCAATCGAGCGTGACCGAACAGATCCAGGCGCTGGAAGCCGATCTGGGCACGTCGCTGTTCGAAAGGTCACGGCGTGGCTTGAAGCTGACGGCGGCGGGACAACGCCTGCTGGACTACGCAAACGATCTCCTCGACCTCGCGGACGAAGCCCGTTCCGCTGTCGCCGACGCGAGCGGCACGGTTGCCGGTCGCCTGACTGTCGGCGGCCTGGAGACGCTTTGCTCGACACGCTTGCCAGGTTTGCTGGGGGAATTCCATCGGCGCCATCCCGATGTGGAACTGAACCTCAAGGCGGACGATAGCAGTGGGTTGCGTGCCGGCGTGACAAGCGGGGCGCTGGACGTATCTTTCCATTTCGGAGCCGTCCCGGCGGCGGCACCGGAGCTGCGAAGCGAGGAGGTGGCAGAAGAAGAGCTCGTCATCATATTGCCGGCAAATCACCGGTTGGCCGGATATTCTGCCATAACGCCCGACGATCTGGCCGACGAGGCCTTCCTCGTCACCCAGCCCGGTTGCGTCTATAGGCGGATGTTCGACGAAACGTTTGCAGCGACGCTGCCCGACCGTCCGAGGCTGGTTGGCGAATTCGCCAGCATGGGCGCGATACGGAGCCTTGTTGAAGGCGGTCTTGGATGCGCGCTGGTCCCGCGTCTCGTGGCTTCCGCGGCTGACGCCAATATCGTCGTGCTGCCCTGGGTCGGAAGCAGCCCGGTGGCGCCGGTCACCATGGTATGGCGCCACCGGCGCATTCAAGCGCCGGTCTTGCGGCTGTTCCTCGCAATGGTTCGCGAAATCTGGCCGTCACTAGACCAGCCGCTGGCCACCATCAACATGAAGCACCGTTCCGGTGATGAAGCCGTTATGCATCAGGGACGCGATGGCTTGGGCAACGTCGGCTGCCTGGCCGATCCGGCCGACGAGCAGACGCTTTGCCATGGCGTCCAGCGCGACGGTCTTTCCGCTGCCGACGACGGCATCCCAATCGGCGTGTCGACCCAGCCCGGCGAGACGACGTTGACGCGGATCGGCGCCAGTTCGACGGCAAGCGCGTAGGCGAGTGAGCCAAGGGCCCCATTAACGGCTGCCACCACCGAGCCTTTCGCCGCCGGACGATAGGCGGCGATGCCCGAGGTCAGCGTGATCGATCCCCTGGGCGTCAGACGAGGCGCGCCATGTTTGGCAAGAAGAAGCGGTCCGACGACTTTGGAATCCATCACTTTCCGCGCCAACGAGATGTCCATCTCGGCAAGCAACACATAGACGCCGGTAACGTCGGCGGCGGTCGAGACGATGTGGTCGAGCGTACCGACATCCTGGAACAGCCGCTGGACCTCTTCCTCGCTTGTGACGTCGGCTGCGATCGTCCTCAGCCTTTCCGGGTGAGGCAAGCGCTGCCGTGCGGCCGACAACCGGTCCTCGGAGCGGCCGACGATCGTAACCTCGGCGCCGGCGGCAAGCCGCTGTTCGGCCAGCGACAGCCCCATGCCGGAACTGCCGCCAACGATCAGGATGCGTTCGTGTTTTGGTGTGGTTTCCTGGTTCATCTTGTCTCCATCAGGTAGCTCGCAGGGTGTGACCACACGCGGCGAGAAACTGAGGCCTTGTCCCGCAAAGGCATGAGAGAAGGGAAACGGGAAGATACGAATGCTGCCATCGGAGGTTCCGATGATGGGAAGCCCCTGGGCTTTCGCCTCAGCCTGAGACGCCTCAGCCTGAGACGTTGACGATGCGCGATTTTCTGTGTAGCAGCGATCATCATGAAGATCGCAATGGTTCTTGCAGTGGTAGGAAAGCGCACGGGCAGGATGGTGTAACCATCCGGCGACAGCCACCCGTGCGCGACAAACAGGCTCCCGACGGGGCCTTTTTTTATGCCCGAAATTCTTCTTACGCCCGATTTCGGCGATGCCCCGTCAACCCATCCTCATCACGCTACGGGACAGAACCATGACAAGCGATAATTCCATTCAGCATACGAGCAACCGCATGACAGGGGCGGAGATCGTTCTCCGCGCACTCAAAGACAATGGTGTGGAGCATATTTTCGGCTATCCCGGCGCGGCCATATTGCCGATCTATGACGAGATATTCCAGCAGGACGACATCAAGCATATCCTCGTGCGCCACGAACAGGGCGCCGGCCATGCCGCCGAGGGTTATGCCCGGTCCACGGGCAAGGTCGGCGTGATGCTGGTCACATCAGGCCCGGGCACGACGAATGCCGTGACGCCCCTGCAGGACGCGCTGATGGATTCAGTGCCGATCGTCTGTCTGTCCGGACAAGTGCCGACAACATTGATCGGCTCCGATGCCTTTCAGGAATGTGACACGATTGGCATCACGCGATCCTGCACCAAGCACAACTCTTTGGTCAAAGACGTCAATGACCTGGCGTCATCGATCCATAGGGCATTCCACATCGCCCGGTCGGGGCGACCGGGGCCTGTTCTCGTCGACATGCCAAAGGACGTTCTGTTTGCGTCTGGAATGTACACGCCGCCTTCGGGTGTTGCTGCGCTGAAAAATTATCAACCGAAGCTGCAGGGCGATATCGGCAAGATCGGCCAGGCGCTAGAATTGATGGCCAATGCCAGCCGTCCCGTTATTTATGCCGGCGGCGGCATCGTCAATTCCGGCCCGGAAGCATCGAGATTGCTCCGGGAGCTGGTTCAACTGACCGACTTTCCGGTCACCTCGACGCTGATGGGCCTTGGAGCTTACCCCGCCTCCGGCAAGAACTGGCTCAAGATGGTCGGTCTGCATGGTTCCTATGAGGCGAATATGGCGATGCACGATTGCGACGTCATGATCTGTGTCGGCGCCCGCTTCGATGACCGCGTGACCTCGCGTGTGGATGCTTTTTCGCCGAACTCCAGGAAGATCCATATCGATATAGATCCGTCCTCGATCAACAAGAACGTCCACGTCGATATCGGCATACAAGGCGATGTCGGCAATGTTCTGGGTGACATGGTTCGTCTATGGCGCGCAGTGCCTCGCAAACCGGATGGAAGCCGCCTTCAGGACTGGTGGAGAAGGATCGCCGGCTGGCGCGCGCGCAATTCATTCTCCTATGAGATGAACAAGGACGCGATCATGCCTCAATATGCGGTGGAGCGTCTCTACGCGCTGACGAAGGATCGCGACACCTTCATCACCACTGAAGTCGGCCAGCATCAGATGTGGGCGGCCCAATTCTACGGCTTCGAAAGGCCGAACCGCTGGATGAGTTCCGGCGGCCTCGGGACGATGGGCTACGGCCTACCGGCGGCGCTGGGCGTGCAGATCGCGCA
The DNA here is from genome assembly GCF_040318915.1 of Mesorhizobium sp. M0991. Classification (NCBI taxonomy): domain Bacteria; kingdom Pseudomonadati; phylum Pseudomonadota; class Alphaproteobacteria; order Hyphomicrobiales; family Phyllobacteriaceae; genus Mesorhizobium; species Mesorhizobium sp. M0991. The sequence continues at coordinate 86,225 of NZ_JAMYNE010000009.1, read as the reverse complement.
TCCGGACAGCCTCGTCATCGATATCGCCGGCGACGCATCGGTTCAGATGACCATGAAAGAGCTGTCGACTGCAGTCCAGTACGACGCGCCGATCAAGATCTTCATCCTGAACAACGGATATATGGGCATGGTTCGCCAGTGGCAGCAAATTCTTCACGGCAACCGCCTCGCGCATTCCTATTCCGAGGCCTTGCCCGATTTCGTCAAATTGGCCGAAGCATTCGGAGCGGTCGGCCTGCGCTGCGACAAACCAGCCGACCTTGACGATGCGATACAGGAAATGATCGACGTGGACCGGCCGGTGCTCCTTGACTGTCGTGTTGCCAAGCTCGCCAATTGTTTTCCAATGATCCGGACGGGCAGGGGCCACAATGAGATGCTGTTGCCCGAAGAGGCCACAGGTGAAACATTCGCCGGTGCGATCGATGCGATCAGCCACGGGCTGGTATGAACGCCGTGGCATCTTGGGCCTATCAGGGCGAATAAAAAGCCCGCCGACGAGCCTGCAGCTGCACATATCAAAAGGGGAGAAATGGAGGTTTCTGTTGCCAGGTACCTCCGAACCCCGCCTAGAAGTGCGAACCACTAGGGCTTGAATTGAAGCTATCGCACCGCTTACGCGGCGAGACGTGCTTCCGCATAGTTGTCGTTGGCAACTATAAGTTTAGCCCGATAACGGTGGTACAATGCCGGGCAAAAGTACGATCTTTACACCTTCGTCGATCCTATTTCGCCCCCAGCAAAAGCCGCTCCTGAACCGCGGTTTTTGGTGGAGGCGCCGGGTACCGCCCCCGGGTCCGAACGGCTTATTTCATCGCCTGTTTATCGCCATAGTCGGTCGAGCCGACGAGGCGAATATAGGGACTGGCGGTGGAAAATGAAAGGCCGGAATGCCACTTTCGCCCGTGTCAAAGTGGATTATCAAGGGGTTGACTTGCAGCCGGTCTCAACCGAAGCTTTGTGGCGGTGAGGAGACCCAGCGCATACTTGCGGCAGCGCGCCACAATCCTCATCGACCGGATCCCGTGGCGCCGACGAGGGGAAATTCGATGGCCGATTATCTCGCAGACGTAAAGAAATATGATGCGGCGGCCGATGCCGACGCGGTCGCCACAGATCGTCAAGCATCTGGGCATCGCGCTCAGGAACCGCGATTCCTCGCTGGTGTCCTGCACCGACCCGGAGGAACTGAAGCGCGTCAGGAACAGCTGGATCGCCGGCAAGCTCGGCGTCACCGACGGCGCCAAGGCGGATGCGGCTATCGAAAAGACCTGCAAGGCGATGGCGGCCGACAACAGCAAGAGCCGGGTGACGTTCTATTACCTCGTCGCCAAGGATCTGGGCATGCTCGGCTCGCTCTGAACAACCTCGCCGCCGGTGTCGGTGGGCTCCGGTGGAATCGTCTCGCTTTGCTGTGTTCGGCGGACGGTCATTCGGCTATGATGGCTGACAACCGAATCGGACCGGACCCGATGCGCCAGTATCTCGACCTTCTGAAGCATGTGCTGGAAAACGGCGCCGATCGCGGCGACCGTACCGGCACCGGAACGCGCTCGGTATTCGGCTACCAGATGCGCTTCGACCTGGCCCGCGGCTTTCCGGTCACCACCACCAAGAAGCTGCACCTGAAGTCGATCATCCACGAGCTTTTGTGGTTCCTGGCCGGTGACACCAACATCAAATATCTCAACGATCACGGCGTCTCGATCTGGGATGAGTGGGCCGACGAGAATGGCGATCTCGGCCCGGTCTATGGCAAACAGTGGCGGTCGTGGCCGGACGGCCATGGCGGCGCCATCGACCAGATTGCGAATCTTCTGAAGGAAATACGCAAAAATCCTAATTCGCGGCGGCTGATCGTTTCGGCGTGGAACCCGGCCGAGGTGGAGGCCATGGCGTTGCCGCCCTGCCACTGCCTGTTCCAGTTCTATGTTTCGGAAGGCAAGCTTTCCTGCCAGCTCTACCAGCGTTCGGGCGATATCTTTCTCGGTGTGCCGTTCAACATCGCGTCCTATGCGTTGCTGACGCTGATGGTGGCGCAGGTGACCGGACTGAAACCCGGCGATTTCATCCACACGCTCGGCGACGCACACCTTTATTCGAACCATTTCGAGCAGGCGCGCGAGCAATTGCGGCGCACGCCCAAGGCGTTGCCGACGCTATGGATAAATCCCGAGGTGAAGGATCTCTTTGCCTTCCGCTTCGAGGATTTCCGGCTCGAGAACTATTTCGCCGACGCGACGATCAAGGCGCCGATCGCGGTCTAGGACCTACCTGACTGTCCATATCGAAACTGCCTACTGCGGCTGCGCCCTCGTTTGCCCGTGCCGCGGGTACTGATTTCATGTGATATTTCCTTTGGCCTCGATACCGCTGTATCCAACGGAGGTTATCGCACGCCGAGAAACCTGAGCTCAGAATGCCGTCGGCGGTAAAGAGCCTTTCCTTGTTATGTTCACATGGATATATCGATGGACGGCTGCGGGCGTTCCGAGACGAGGAGAGTTTCATGCTGGCGCGCAAAGGTTCGACGACGATTGCCATCGCGGGCCTCGCCGCCATGCTGATGGCCGCGGTGCCGGCGGCCCATGCCGATGACAAGGTGGTCGTGTTTGCTGCGGCGAGCCTGAAGGACGGGCTCGATGCCGTCAACAAGGCCTGCGAGGCCGATGTCGGCGAGGCGGCAACCATTTCCTATGCGGCGAGCTCGGCGCTGGCCAAGCAGATTGAAAGCGGCGCGCCGGCAGACCTGTTCATCTCTGCCGATCTCGACTGGATGAAGTATCTTGCCGAGAGGAAGCTGACCAAGCCCGAAACCGAAGTGAAATTGCTTGGCAACCAGATCGTGCTGATTGCGCCGCGGGATTCCAAGGTCGAGACCAGGATCGAAAAGGGGTTCGATCTTGCCGGGCTGGTCGGTGACGGCAAACTTGCCATGGGCGATGTCAAGGCGGTGCCGGCCGGCAAATACGGCAAGGCAGCCCTCGAATCGCTCGGTGTCTGGTCTTCCGTCGAAGGCAAGGTGGCGCAGGCCGAGAATGTGCGCGCCGCCCTAAAACTGGTTTCGACCGGCGAGGCAGCACTCGGCATCGTCTATGCCACGGATGCGCATGCGGAGCCCGGCGTGAAGGTGATCGGCACTTTCCCCGACAATACACATCCGCCGATCATCTATCCGGTTGCCCAGCTTGCGGATTCGAAGGGCAAGGATACCCCGGCGTTCCTGAAATGCCTGCAATCCGCCAAGGCTGGCGAACTCTTCAAGGCGCAAGGTTTTACCATGCTTGCGCCGAGCAACTGACGAACGGCACCGCACATGAACTGGCTGCTGGATCTCGCTCCCGACGAATGGAATGCGGTCCGGCTGTCGATCAAGGTGGCGACCGTGGCGATGATTGCCAGCCTGCCGCCAGGCGTGGCGATCGCCCTTGTGCTCGCCCGCGGCCAGTTCTGGGGCAAGACACTGCTCAACGGGCTGGTGCATCTGCCGCTGATCATGCCGCCGGTGGTGACCGGCTATTTATTGCTTCTGACTTTCGGCAAGCGTGGTCCGGCCGGGGCCTTCCTGGCCGAGCATTTCGGCATCGTTTTTTCCTTTCGCTGGACGGGCGCCGCGCTCGCCTGCGGCGTGATGGGTTTTCCGTTGATGGTGCGGGCGATCCGGCTGTCGATCGAAGCGGTCGACCGCAAAATCGAGGCGGCCGCCGGCACGCTCGGCGCCAATCCGCTATGGGTGTTCGGCACGATCACGCTGCCGCTGATCCTGCCCGGCCTGATCGCCGGCGCGATCCTCTCCTTCGCCAAGGCGATGGGCGAATTCGGCGCGACGATCACCTTCGTCTCCAATATCCCGAACGAGACGCAGACGCTGCCGTCGGCGATCTACACTTTCACGCAGGTTCCCGGCGGCGACCCCGGCGCGCTCAGGCTGACGCTGATCTCGATCGTCATCTCGATGGCTGCACTCGTGGCCTCGGAAGTGCTGGCGCGGCGCGTCGGCCGGCGGATGGACATCGAATGACGGTTCAGGTCGACATCAGCCACCGGCTTGGCGATTTCGCCGTCAATGCCCGCTTCGAGAGTGCCGGGCGGCTGACTGCGCTGTTCGGGCCGTCCGGCTCCGGAAAGACGACGCTTATCAATTTGATTGCCGGGCTGATCCGCCCCGACAAAGGCCGCATCGCGGCCGAGGGCCGCGTGCTGGTCGATAGCGATGCCGGCCTGTTTGTGCCAAAGCACAAACGGCGGATCGGCATGGTGTTCCAGGATGCGCGGCTGTTTCCGCATATGAGCGTGGCGAGCAATCTCCGCTATGGCCGTTGGTTCACGCCGGCTGCCGAGCGCTACGCGGATATCAATGGCGTGGTCGAACTGCTCGGGATCGGCCATTTGCTCGACCGGCGGCCGGCAAAACTCTCCGGTGGCGAGAAGCAGCGCGTGGCAATCGGCAGGGCGCTGCTTGCCAGTCCGAAATTGCTGCTGATGGACGAGCCGCTGGCGTCGCTCGACGAGGCGCGCAAGGCCGAGATCTTGCCTTATATCGAGCGGCTACGCGACGAGACGAAAATTCCGATCGTCTATGTCAGCCACTCGATCGCCGAAGTGGCGCGGCTGGCGAGCGACGTCGTGGTGCTGATGCAGGGCAAGGTCGCTGCTTCCGGTCCAACCGGAGCGATCATGCAGCGTCTGGATCTATTGCCGGCCGAAGAGCGCGGCGAGGGCGGTGCCGTGCTGGATGCCGCGGTTCTGCGCCACGACGAAGCCTTTGGCATGACGGTGCTAGGCTCATTGGCGGGCGAGATCCGGGTGCCGCTTCTGGCAACGCCGGTCGGTGCGCCGGTGCGCGTCCGCATCCGTGCCCGCGACGTGATGATCGCCACCGAGCAGCCGGTTGGCCTCAGCGCGCTCAACATACTGCCGGGCACGATTGTGGCGATAGAGCCGGGCGAAGGGCCTACGGTCGAGATTGGCCTCGACTGCAATGGCGCAACCGTGCTTGCCCGCATCACCGAACAGTCGCGGCAGACGCTGCGGCTTCGGCCTGGTCGAAAGGTTTTCGCGGTGGTCAAGACGGTCAGCTTCGACCGGGCGAATACCGGCGCCGGCTTGCCGGCCGAGGCGGATGGGTGAACGGCCGATGATTCGCTATATCGTTTTAGAATAGCGGTATCGCTGCAGAACTTGTAGAATAGCGTCACCGCGGAGGAGCAAATGCCGTCGCTGAGTTTGCGGATAAATCTCGATCCAGATGGCCGCCTCGGGCCGGGCAAGATCGAGCTTCTGGAACAGATCGCCGCCTTCGGTTCGATTTCGGCCGCGGCGCGCGGTATGGAGATGTCTTACAAGCACGCCTGGGATCTGGTCGAGGACATGAACCGTGTGTTCGGCAAGCCGCTGGTTGCGGCACAGACGGGCGGCAAGAAAGGCGGTGGCGCCCAGTTGACGTCGGTCGGGCTTGCGGTGGTCAGCCGCTTCCGCGCCATCGAGCGGGCTGCTTCTTCAGCAGCGGCGGCACATATGGAGGCGCTGCAGGCCGAGATCGACGCTGCGTGAACTCGGCGGAATTCATGCCGCGCTCGATCCCTGCTACTCCTCAGGCTCGCCCGGCTTGCGCAGCAGATAGGTGTCCATGATCCAGCCTTTTTTCCGACGGGCCTCCTCACGAGTGCTCACGATCTTGTCGCCGACGTCGCCAATCCGGCCCGAGATGACGATCTCGTCGGGCGTCCCGAGATAGGCGCCCCAGTGGACGGTGACGTCCTTGTCGTCCAGCGTGTTGAAGGCGCATTTTCCGTCCAGCATGACGATGGTGCTGCCGACGTTTTCGGGCAGACCTTCCTCGGCGAGCCGGCGGCCGGTGGTAATCAAAATGGCGTCGCCGATGCGGTTCAATGCCATTTTGTGGCTGGCTGCGAGTGCCTGGATGGCGGTGATGCCGGGAATGACCTCCAGCTCGAATGCGACATTGCCTCTGAGGCGCACGCGCTCGAGGATGCGCAGCGCGCTGTCGTAGAGCGAAGGATCGCCCCAGATCAGGAAGGCGCCGCAACCATCTTCGGGGAGTTCGCCGCGGATAAGGCCTTCGTAGATCGCGGCGATCGCCTCGTGCCAGTCGCCGACGGTCGAGCGGTAGGAAGGCGCCGGCTCGGCGCGCACCGGCACCTCGAATTCGACACGGCGCGAGTTCGGATTAATGACGAAGTGGTCGCAGATCTGGCGGCGCAATTCGGCGAGATCGTTCTTCTTGGCGCCCTTGTCGGGAATGAACAGCACGTCGGCCCGATTGAGGCCGTTAATGGCCTGGACCGTCATGTGCTCCGGATTGCCGGCGCCGATGCCGATGACAAGAAGCTTGCGCATGGGCGAACTCCTGCCCGATCGGGATCGGCGTGTCTAGACCGACATGACATGCCGGCAGGCGCTGGCGCGTTTGCCGAAAGGCTTTGAAACGCCACATTGAACGGCTAGAGTCATGTTGGCATTCTCGCCGGGGGAGTTTCCATGTTCCGTTACGTCCTGACCGCAGCGCTGGCGCTCTCGGCTACGCCCGCACTCGCCAATGATTCGGTCGCCGAGCTCGGCACCGGTGGGCTGATCTTGTCGCGCAGCGATGCGGTGGCGATGGAAAGCGAGGATCTCTACATCTCGCCGGAAAAGGTGGCGTTCGATTACGTCTTCCGCAACAACACCGACAAGGATGTCGATGCGATCGTCGCCTTTCCGATGCCCGACATCGAAGGCGACCCCGAAGAAATACCGGCAATTCCGGAGGCGCAGAGCGACAATTTCCTTGGCTTCGAAGTGACGATCGACGGGGTGCCGGCAAAGCCGCAGCTCGAGCAGAAGGTGTTCGCACTCGGCATCGATATCGGTGCTGACCTGAAGGCGCAGGGCGTGCCGTTCTATCCGTTCGGCGATGCGGCCAAGGCCGCGCTGGCAAAGCTGCCGCAAGCGGTCGCCGACGACTGGGTCAATCGCGGCATCATCATCGAGGACACCGCCGACGACGGTTCGGGCATGAAGACCGTCTACACGCCGTTTTGGCAATTGCGCTCAACCTATTGGTGGCGCTCGACCTTTCCGGCCAACAAGGCTGTCCATGTCTCGCATCGCTACAAGCCGAGCGTCGGCGGCACCTCCTCGGTCAGCTTCTTCTATGACGGCCAGTTCCAGGGCCAGTATGCCGCCTACAAGACCCGCTACTGCATGGATGGCACGTTCGAGAACGCCGTGCGCAAGGCAGCCAAGGACGATCCCGACGGCTACCCCAAATATTTCGAGAACCGCATCGCCTATATCCTGACCACGGGCGGCAACTGGGCGTCGGGAAACATCGGCACGTTCAAGCTGACCGTCGACAAGGGCGATCCGAAGAACCTGGTCTCGTTTTGCGGCGAAAACGTCAGGAAGGTCGGACCGACGACGTTCGAGATGAAGGCGCAGAACTTCTACCCCGAGCACGACATCGACATATTGCTGCTGGAGCCATCCGATGGCGGGAACGGCGGCTGATGGACCTCGCGATTTATGTAGCCATCGCCGAGAATGGCGTGATCGGGCGCGAGGGTGGGTTGCCGTGGCGGCTTTCCACCGATCTCAAGCGGTTCAAGGCCGATACAATGGGCAAGCCCATCATCATGGGCCGCAAGACCTATGAAGGCATCGGCCGGCCATTGCCGGGCAGGCTCAACATCGTGGTGACGCGGGACAGGGCCTGGCGCGCCGAGGGCGGCGAAGTCGCGCACTCGATCGAGGACGCGATCGCGCTGGCGACGGTGCGCGGGCGCTGCATGGCCGGCGCGGACGAGATCTGCGTCATCGGCGGCGGCGAGATCTACGCTCAGGCGCTGCCGTTGGCCGATCGGCTGCACGTCACCCATGTGCTGGCCGCGGTCGACGGCGACGCCCATTTCCCGCCGATCGACCCGGCGCTGTGGCGGATCGTCCGCTCGCAGGAGGTGGAGGCTGGCCAAAAGGACAGCCATGCGACACGCTATTCGGTTTACGAGCGGCGCCGCGACGTGAATTGAAGACGACAAAGCGTCGCGACAGGTCTAAATGGACCCAAAGGCGGACTGTGACGGCAGCCGATCGCGTTGAAAGCGTGCCGTTGCATACCTATAGAAGAATAATATTGGATTTTGCGCCGGCGAGCCGGCGCTTGAGGGAATTCCAAGCGAAAGGACATTCATGCCCTGGAACGACAAGAGCGGCGGCGGCGGCCCGTGGGGCGGCGGCAACAATCAGGGACCTTGGGGACAGGGACCCAAGGGACCCAGCGGCCCGCAGGGCTCGCCTCCCGATCTCGAGGATATCATCCGGCGCGGGCAGGATAGGTTGCGGCGCGCGCTGCCGGGCGGCGGTGGCGCGAGCCCGGCCGTGTTCGGGCTGATTGCTGCGGCGCTGGTGGTGCTATGGGCGTTCAAGGCGGTCTACACCGTGCAGCCCGACGAAGTTGCGGTGGAGCTCAGGTTCGGCAAGCCGAAGGCGGAACTCTCGCAGCCTGGCCTGCATTTCCATTGGTGGCCTATTGAAACGGTCGAGACCGCCAACATCGCCGAGCAGCTTGTCAGCATCGGTGGCGGCAGCACCAGCGGCAATGGTCTGATGCTTTCCGGCGATCAGAACATCGTCAACGTGCAATTCTCTGTGGCCTATCAGGTTTCCGACCCGAAGGCCTATCTGTTCGACGTGTCCGACCCGGGCGGCATGCTGCAGCAGGTCGCCGAAAGCGCGATGCGTGAAGCGGTCGGCCGGCGCCCGGCGCAGGACATTTTCCGCGACGACCGGCAAGGCATTGCGGCGTCGGTGCGTGAGATCATCCAGACGACGCTGGACGGCTACAAGGCCGGCCTCAACGTCAATGCCATTTCGATCGAGGACGCCGCGCCGCCGCGCGAGGTGGCAGACGCGTTCGACGAGGTGCAGCGCGCCGAACAGGACGAGGACAAGTTCGTCGAGCAGGCCAATCAGTATTCCAACCAGAAGCTCGGCCAGGCGCGCGGCGCGGCCGCGCAGATCCGCGAAGACGCGGCCGCCTACAAGAACCGGGTCGTGCAGGAGGCCGAAGGCGAGGCGCAGCGCTTCATCTCGGTCTATGACGAATATGCCAAGGCGCCGGAAGTGACGCGCAAGCGGCTTTACCTGGAAACGATGGAGAGGGTGCTGAAGGATTCGAGCAAGGTCATTGTCGAGCAAGGCAACGGGCAAGGGGTCGTTCCCTACCTGCCGCTGCCGGCATTGCAGCAGAAGGCGCCGGCACCGGCCACCGGAGGAAACCAGTGATGGCCAACCGTCTTCCCGTCATTGCGGTCATCGCCGCGGTCATCCTGTTCCTGCTCTATTCGTCGGTCTTCGTCGTCAATGCGCGCCAGCAGGCGCTGGTGCTCAGGTTCGGCGAAATCGTCGACGTCAAGAACCAGCCGGGCATCTATTTCAAGGCTCCATTCTCCTTCTTCGATGCCGACACCGTGCAGCTGATCGAAAACAGGGTCCTGCGCTTCGACCTCGACAATATCCGTGTCCAGGTTTCGGGCGGCAAGTTCTATGAGGTCGATGCCTTTATCGCCTATCGTATCTCGGATCCGCGCGTATTCCGCGCCGCGGTCTCCGGCCAGATCGAACTGGCCGAGGCCCGGCTTAGGACGCGTCTCGACGCCGCCTTGCGCCGCGTCTACGGCCTGCGCGACTTCGAAGCGGCACTTTCGGAAGAGCGCGCCGTAATGATGCGCGAGGTGCGCGATCAGCTGAGGCCCGATGCCACCTCGCTTGGCCTGCAGATCGAGGATGTCCGCATCCGCCGCACCGATCTCACGGCCGAAGTCTCGCAGCAGACCTTCGACCGCATGAAGGCCGAACGTCTCGCCGAAGCCGAGCGGCTGAGGGCGCGAGGCAATGAGGCAGCGCAGCGGATCAGGGCTCGCGCCGACCGCGAAGTGGTGGAAATCGTCGCGGAAGCGCAAAAAGAGTCTGAAATCCTGCGCGGTGAAGGTGAAGCCCAGCGCAGTGCCACGTTTGCCGCGGCCTATCAGCGCGATCCGGCCTTCTTCGATTTCTATCGGTCGATGAATGCCTATGGCACTGCGCTGAACAGCACCGGAACGACGATGGTGCTGTCGCCGAATTCCGAGTTCTTCCGCTTCTTCCGCGACCCGGACAGCAAGGAAACGCCTGCGGCACCGGCACCACCGCCAGCGCCGGCCGCTCCCGCCGCGCCAGCGGCACAGCCGGGCACCGGCCAGTAGGGCCGGTGCAGGGGAAGCCGGCGTAACGGAGGATTTATCCTCTGGCGGTAGCCGTAGCCGCAAACGTGCCTTATTTCTTGCCAACATGACGCGACGCGGCGTTTTTGCCGAAGCGCTTTTTTAGAACACCCGGAGGCCTTTCGATGACATCCACCACCCTTCTGCGTGCAGCGAGGCGGACGTTCATTGCCGGGGCCGCTGCGCTTCTGGTCGGCGCCGTTGCCGTTCCGTCTTTCGTGACGCCGACAGTGGCAGCCGACGGGCCGCCCTCGGTTGCCGATCTCGCCGCCGGGCTGCTCGGCGCGGTGGTCAACATCTCGACTTCGCAGACGGTGAAGGGCACTGAGGGGCCGGGCGCGGTGCCGATGCCGCAGCTTCCAGAAGGCTCACCCTTCCAGGACTTCTTCGACGATTTCTTCAAGAACCGTGGCGGCGACAAGGGCGGCGGCGGACAAAAGGTGCAGTCGCTGGGCTCCGGCTTTGTGGTCGACGCCGAGCAGGGCATCGTGGTGACCAACAACCACGTCATAGCCGATGCCGACGACATCGAGGTGAATTTCTCCGACGGGGTGACGCTCAAGGCGACGCTGGTCGGCACCGATACCAAGACCGACGTCGCGGTGCTGAAGGTCGATCCGAAAGGGCACAAGCTGACAGCGGTGAAGTTCGGCGATTCCAATACGATGCGTGTCGGCGACTGGGTGATGGCGATCGGCAATCCGTTCGGTCTCGGCGGCACGGTGACGGTCGGCATCGTCTCGGCGCGCAATCGCGACATCAATTCCGGCCCGTATGACGACTTCATCCAGACCGATGCCGCGATCAACCGCGGCAATTCCGGTGGACCGCTGTTCAACAGCAGCGGCGAGGTCATCGGCATCAACACGGCAATCATCTCGCCGTCGGGCGGCTCGATCGGCATCGGCTTCTCGATCCCGTCGCAGCTTGCCTCGGGCGTCGTCGACCAGCTTCGCCAGTTCGGCGAGACGCGGCGCGGCTGGCTCGGTGTGCGCATCCAGCCGGTGACCGACGACATTGCCGAAAGCCTGGGCATGGCGACCGCCAAGGGCGCGCTGGTTGCCGGCGTCATCAAGGGCGGGCCGGTCGACAACGGCACAATCCAGGCCGGCGACGTGATCATCAAGTTCGACGGCAAGGACATCCATGAGATGCGCGACCTGCCACGCGTCGTGGCGGAGAGCCCGGTCGGCAAGGCGGTCGACGTGATCATCGTGCGCAAAGGGGTCGAGCAGACCGTCAAGGTGACGCTCGGCCGGCTCGAGGACGGCGAGAAGCTTGCCAGCGGTGGTGAAAACGGCAACACCGACCAGGACGATGCCGACAAGGCGCCTGCGGTTTCGACGGCTGCCGTGCTCGGCATGACGATCGGCGAGCTCAACGACGAGACGCGCACGAAATTCGGCATCGCCGCCGACATCTCCGGCGTCGTCGTGACCGACGTCTCAAAGGATTCGGCAGCGGCCGAACGCGGCATCCAGCCGGGCGAGGTGATCACCGAGATCGCGCAGGAATCGGTCGCGACGCCCAAGGACGTCATGGATCGGATCGGCGCGCTGAAGGAGCAAGGGCGCAAGAACGCGCTTTTGATGCTGGCGTCGAAGACCGGCGAGCTGAGGTTTGTGACAATCCGGATGGATTGAGTCCAGAAGAGCCTGCAACACTCTGATCTTGAAAAGAAAAAGGGCGGCTAGCGGGCCGCCTTTTTCTTGCTTGCCAGTCCGTGCGTGACAGCCTGTAGAAGACATGTCGCCTGAGTGCGGTGTGGCTGTCCGGAACGCCGGGATGGTCGAAATCGGAGGCCGGGTCGGCGGTCATGCGCAGGCGCTCCATGACGGCAGTGGACCGGCTGTTATCCTTGACTGCGAAGGACACGATTTCGTCGAGGCCAAGTCTTTCAAAGCCATAGGTGAGCCAGGCTTCGGCTGCTTCGGTGACATAGCCGCGGCCCCAGAATTCTGGTGCCAACCGCCAGCCAATCTCGATCGTGCCGGGCGGCAGGAATGGCAAATGATCGGTTCCGGTTATGCCGACGAAGCCGATGCATTCACCTGTGGCTGCGATCTCAGCGGCCGCGAAGCCGAAGTCGGTGCGATCGATAGCCGCGCGCAACTCCCCCATCTTAGCGTCAGCCTGGGCGCGGTCGCGGCGAAACGGAAAGAATTCCATGACGCGCTCGTCGGAATTGATGCGATGGAAGAGCTCGCGGTCACGATCTTCCCAGTTGCGCAGGATCAGGCGCTCGGTGCGGATCGGCGTCATTCGACAAATTCTTCCCAGCGATAACCCTGCAGATAAAGCAAGGCGGTGAGGTCGCCGTGGTCGATGCGGATCTTTGCCTCAGCCGCCACGGCCGGCTTGGCGTGCAAGGCGACGCCGATGCCGGCAAGACGGATCATGTCGAGATCGTTGGCGCCGTCACCGACGGCAATGGCATCGGCAGGCGTCAGGCGGAGGCGGGCGGAAATCTCGATAAGGGCTTCGGCCTTGGCGGCGCGGCCGAGGATTGGCTCGGCGACCAAGCCGGTGAAGCGGCGATCCTGCTCGATCAGGCGGTTGGCGCGATTTTCGTGAAAGCCGAGCAATGCTGCGACGCGGGTGGTGAAGATGTCGAAACCACCGGAGATCAGCGCTGTCCAGGCGCCGCTGGCCGCCATTGTCTGGACGAGCGTGCGGCCGCCGGAGGCCAGCGTCAGGCGATTGTCGATGATGCGGTCGATGATTGCGGCATCAAGACCCTTGAGCAGCGCCACGCGCTCGCGCAAGGCCGGCTCGAATGCGATCTCGCCGTTCATCGATCGCGCGGTGATGGCGGCGACGCGATCCTTGACGCCGATCTCGTCGGCAAGCTCGTCGATGCATTCCTGGTCGATCATCGTCGAATCCATGTCGGCGATCAGGATCTTCTTGCGCCTGTTCTCAGCTCGCTGGACGGCCACGTCGATCGGTTCGGAAGCAAGTGCGGCATGCAGGCGCGCCGTCATTTCGGAAGCTTCGGCGGTCTCCGGCAAATCGAGCTCGCAGGCGATGCCTTCGGCCAGCCAGCGAACAGCGCTTGCGCCGACCGCCCGCGAGGCCATATTCGCTAGCGTCGGCGTCAATGCTTGGCCGGCGGGATGGGATAGAAGCGTGGCGATCAGCGGCATCGAAAATTCCAGCGGACAGGCGGGCGAAGGGCGCGTGAAGAACGCGATCCTGATAGCCGGGCCGACCGCCAGCGGCAAGTCGACGCTCGCACTCGACCTCGCCGAGCGCAATGGCGGTGTCATTGTCAACACCGATTCCATGCAAGGCTATTCGGTGCTCGACGTGCTGACGGCGCGGCCTGGTCCTGCCGAACTCGCCCGCGTCCCCCACTGTCTTTATGGACACGTCGATCCGTCCACCGCCTATTCCACGGGCGCCTGGTTGCGTGATGTCACGAAGCTGATCGACGACGGCACGCTTTCGGAGCGGCAGGTGATTTTCGTTGGAGGTACCGGGCTTTATTTCCGGGCGCTCACGGAAGGTATCTCGGAGATGCCCGACATTCCGAAATCGATCCGTGATCGCTGGCGCTACGAGCTCCAGGAACAGGGCGCGGTGAGATTGCACCGCATCCTGTTGCGCGAGGATTCTGCGGCCGGCATGATGCTGAGGTCGACGGATGGCCAGCGCATCGTGCGGGCGCTGGAGGTGCTCGACGCGTCGGGCCGTTCCATCCTGGACTGGCAGGGCGCGCGTGGCCGGCCGTTGATCGACAGGAGCAGCGCGCGCTTTTTCGTCATCGAGCCGGAGCGAGCGGCACTGGTAGAGCGAATCGATGCCCGCTTCGATCGCATGCTGGACAAGGGGGCACTGGACGAGGTGAAACAGCTTTCAGCGCTCGGCCTCGATCCCGACCTGCCGGCGATGAAAGCAATTGGTGTTCGCGAGCTTCAGGCCGCGCTGGCCGGCGCCATCAGTTTTCCCGAGGCTATCGAGCGCGCGAAAATCGCGACGCGGCAATATGCCAAACGGCAGGCTACCTGGTTCAGGCACCAATTGGGCCCGGAATGGCAGAGATTGCGTCCTGGTGAGGGGATCGACTCGATGCTCTCACCCCCTCCTTCGAGCGCAACCTGAAAAGCCGACACCGAGGGGACATTTCGCGTTGAAGTTGTCCAGGTTAACTGTCCGTAAGCTCCCGCATGCCATAAAATCGATGGGAACTTTCCAACGGGGAGCAGATGCGTTTCCACAAGGCGGAATCAGCCTTTTTCGTCTTTATTTTTGTGATCCTGGCCGCCGGCCTGGTGACGCTTTACGCCTATGGGCTCCTGCAAACCCTGGCCGCCGACATTCGCAATACGCCTTCGGAACTCGATGAAATCGTCTATCTCAACAAGCTGCTGTTTGCGACCGGCGTGCTGCTGGCGACCGCGCTGTTCTTCGGCATTTTCTTCATTTATCCGCTGATCCGAAAGCAGGCGACGGAAGAAGGCAAGCTGCGCGCCATGACTGTTTCGCTCAGCGCGCGCTCGGAGACGCTGGAGCATGCGGCGCTCACCGACAGCCTCACCGGCATGCAGAACCGGCGCTACTTCGACGATGCGCTGAAGGAATATCTCGAAGAGTTCCGCCGCATCGAGAAACCAGTCGGGCTGATGATCCTCGACCTCGACCATTTCAAACAGGTCAACGACAGCCACGGCCACGATGTCGGCGACGAGGTGTTGCGGGCCGTCGCCAACTGTCTCAAGGACATGACACGCTATCACGACGTGGTGGCGCGCCTGGGCGGCGAGGAGTTCGCGGTGGTCACGCCCAATATGGACGCCGAGCTGCTATCCAAATTCGCCGAGCGCATCCGCAAGGCGATCGCCAACATGTCGGTGCTGACAGGCAATGTCCGACTGAAGATCACCACCAGCGTCGGGCTTGCCGTCTGGGACCGCAAGGAAACCGCCGAGGAGTTCTATCGCCGCGCTGACCGCCAGCTCTATGAGGCAAAGAGGCAAGGGCGCAACCGCGTCTGCGCCTGAAATCCCGTCATTGAATTCGATGCTGGCCGTCTGGTATCGTTTTCTGCGTTTCCGGTGCACGCAGACCGATGTCACCCAGTCAAGCTGAGATGCTGCCTTTGCGGGGCTTGCCGGGAATAGAGGTGTTCCGTGACTATATCCGATCTCTCCGATCTTTACCGGGGCTATATTGCATGCCTGAACAAGCAGGATTGGCCAAATCTGGGGCGGTTTGTTCATGATGAAGTGACCCACAACGGTCGCAAGCTCGGATTGTCCGGCTATCTCGAAATGTTGGTGAGAGACTTCGACGAAATTCCGGACCTTTACTTCGACATTCAGCTATTGGTTGCCGATCCGCCTTATATAGCGAGCCGGCTAAGCTTCGACTGCGCGCCAAGGGGAACGTTCCTTGGGCTCGATGTAAGCGGGAAGAGAATTTCGTTTGCCGAGAACGTATTCTATGAGTTTCAGAGAGAGAAAATTCGCCAGGTGTGGTCAGTCATAGACAAGGCAGCCATCGAAGCTCAGCTTTGATATCTGCGGCCGCACCGATGAGGTCTGCCTAACAGTCGCCCGACTCATTCGTTTTGCGGACGTAGCCCGAAGGTCGCCGGCTTGAGGCCGTAGCGTAGGTCGAAATCGTCGCTCCGCTGGGTGCGTGCGGCTGGCGGTTTGCGATAGTCCGAATCGCCGGCCTGCCGGCCCGAATCGACGACTTCCGCGAACGGCATTGCCTGTTGTGATTTCGGCACGTTGCGCAGCCGTTCGACGATCGCCACGAGGTCGACCTCGTCGCCGGTTTCGGACGGCAAGGCGTCCTCGCGCTTGGCCGTGCCGGGGATCAAATCCTCGGAGAGCTTTTCAAACTTCATCCGCATCGTCGTCGCCACGCCTTCCCCGAAGGCGATGGCCTCGCGCTGGCCCATGGAAGACAGGAACGCCAGCGTCGAAGCCGAGGAATCGGCGATCGCCGACCGGATGATCGCCTGGTCCTGCTCGTTGGCGAGCCGCATGGCAAAGAACGTCGAGCACTGCGACAGGATGGTCGGGTCGAGCTCGCCCGGGCGCTGGGTGACGACGCCGAGATAGCAGCCATATTTGCGGCCTTCCTTGGCGATGCGCGACAGCGCGTGCCGCGTCGGCGCGAAACCGAGGCGCGGATCGGCCGGCATATAGCGATGCGCTTCTTCGCACAGGAAGAGCAGCCGCAGGCGGCCTTCGCTCCACAATGCCAGGTCGAAGGCCAGCCGCGCCAGCACCGAGCATACGGAATTGACCACCTCGGACGGCATGCCGGCCATTTCGAAGCAGGTCACAGGGCGGCCGTGATGCGGCACGCGGAAGATGTTGCCGATCGTCTCGTGGATGGTGTCCTCGATCAGGCGCGAGTTGAACATGAAACGGTAGCGCGGATCGGATGCCGCCGATTCGATACGTGTCTTCAGTGACCTGAGGGTGGGGCGATCGTTCTTGCTTTCCAGCAATCCCATGCGCTCGTCGACCAGCTTGATGAGGTCGGCAATGCGATAGGGCACCGGCGCGTCGGCGGTCAGCGCGTCGGTGCTGCGCCGTAGATAGCTGCCGGAGTTCGGATTGCGGTAGAGGTTCTTGGCCGCGGGAATGAGATCGCGCAAGGCGTCGACCTCTTCCGGGACCGTCTCGCGGCCGCGAAACAGCACCTCGGCAAATTCCTCGAGCTTGAACATCCAGAAGGGCAGGTCGAGCGTCGTCGAATCGACCCTGACGCAATATTCAGGCAACGACGCGGCGAACTCGTTGTGTGGATCGAGGATGAGCACGCGCAGGTCGGGCCGGGCGACGATCGACTTGCGCAAGAGCAGCGACACGGCGGTCGATTTGCCGACCCCGGTGGTGCCGACAATGGCGAAATGCCGCGCCAGCGTATCGTCGATGGCGATATTGGCGTCGATGGCCTCGTCCTGCGACAGCGTGCCGATGGTGATCGAATCACGACCGGCGAGATCGTAGACGGCCTGCAGATCGCGGCTGCGGATACGATGGGCAATGGCGCCGATATGCGGATAGGTCGTGATGCCACGGTCGAAGACCGGCTTCGCGCCGGGTTCGGCACCATCGCGCACCTCGCCGATCAATTCGATGCTGACCTCGATCGGATTCTGGCCCTCGCTGCTCCAGGCACGATCCAACTTGCCGATTTCGTAGACCAGGCCGACGGTTCGTGATGTGCCGAGATTGATCGAGATCATCTTGCCGACGCTCCACAGGCCGGTGACCGTGCCTTCGATATCGTCGGCATAGGCGCTGATGGTGGCGCGCGCGCCGTCGCATTGCACGACATTGCCTAGAATCCGCTTGTCGTTCTGCTCCGCCCTGCGGCGCTCCAGCAAAGTCGGTTCTCCAATGGAGGCTTCGCGTTCAACGAGCATGGACAGGCCGATCCCCTTTTCCCAAGCGATGAGCCTAGGCGAACGGGGTTAAGGTGGGATGAGGCCGGATGGTTTAGCGGACATTAAGGAGTTTGCGAAAACTGGACGAAACGGCCGTTGCTCCGTAGAAAAATTTCGATATATTGGATTAATGGATGATATAGCGAACGATATTTCCTCGACCATCGGCAGAAGAATACATGCCGAAAGGGTGGCTCGCAGCTGGTCCCTGGCTGAATTGGCGGAGCGGTCCGATGTCTCGAAAGCCATGCTGAGCACGATAGAGCGCGGCATGACGAGCCCGACGGCGGCACTTCTTGTACGCATTGCGGCCGCCTTCGGCATGACGCTTTCCACTTTGATAGCAAGGGCGGAATTGCAAGGCGGTGGCCTGCTTCGCGAACGTGACCAGCCGGTCTGGCGCGATCCGGCTACGGGCTATGTGCGGCGGCACCTTTCGCCGGTCTCCGACATGCCGCTCGAACTGATCCGGATCCAGTTGCCGGCGGGCGCCAAGGTAAGTTTCCCGGCGGCGTCCTATGCCTTCATCAGGCAACAGATATGGCTGATCTCCGGGCGGCTGGAATTCACCGAGGGCGACATCGTTCACAGGCTCGAACCCGGCGACTGCCTGGCGCTCGGCGCGCCATCCGATTGCGTCTTTCACGCTCCGGGGCCGGACGCCGCCGACTATCTGGTTGCGTTGGCCAGGAGCTGAGGTGAAGGCGCGCCGTCCGAAACGCTCCGACAATGGTGGTCCGCCGCTCGACGACTATGACGGTCCGCCCTGGGGCAAGGGCGACCCCTATGTCTTTCTTGCCTGGCGGACCGCCCATGCCCAGGCATGGAAAGTGCCGAGCCGCGAGATCATGCTGATGCGGCTGGACAAAGCCGAGCGGCTGGGCCTGACCTATGAGGAATACACGCTCGAACTGCTGGAACGCGGGCGACATCTGCAAGAGGAAGACGCCGAGCGTATCGCGGAAATCCGCCGGGCCAGGAAGCGGAAGCGATTCAGTCATTTCGACTGACGGTGCAGATCATGCTGCCGCTCGATTCACCGTCGTTGCGACAGAGGAGACCAAATGGATTCAGTAGAAATCAACCTGATCAGCAATACTGACGGAACGCAAAAAATGCTGGTCGATTTGCTGATCGGGACGGTTGCCGCCGGCGGCTCGGTCAGCTTCATGCACCCGCTGGCGACGGAGATAGCCGCAGCCTTCTGGAACAAGTCGCTTCAGGCGGCCGCCAGAGGCGAAAGGGTGGTGCTGGCTGCCTGGAACCGCGAGGCTCTGGTCGGCACCGTCACCTTGCTGCTCGACTGCCCTCCCAACCAGCCGCACCGGGCCGAGATCGCCAAGCTGATGACCCGCCTCGATTATCGCGGCAAGGGCATCGCAACCCGCATGATGGAGGCGGCGGAAGCTGTTGCCGTGGAGAAAGGCCGCACGCTGTTGGTCCTGGATACTGCAAAAGAGGAGGGGGCTTCCGGCCTCTATGAAAAGCTCGGCTTCACGCTGGCCGGCGAAATACCGGATTATGCGCTGAAGCCGCATGGCGGGCTGACAGGCACCCTCATCTACTGGAAACGCATCGGCCGGACACCGTGATGGCGACAACGATGCACCTTTGCAACACCCGTCAAACCATCGCGGGCGTGGAAAGAATAGCTCTTGCGTCAAATTGGCGGCGAGCTTAGAGAAGCCGCCCATTCTGATCCGTCGTCCTGAAAGGAGACCTGTCAATGACCCGGCGATCCAGATCGACACATTCCGTGCCGACGCTGGAATTGCGTGCGGCTGACAGGGTTCCAATCAGGATGAACGGCCATGGCAAAGTCCATGATCCAGCGCAGGCAGGACGCCGAGCGCGAACGCATTGAAGCATATGCCGTAACGCTGCGGCGGGTTTTTCCCGTCCCGCGTCCCGCTCCGGATTTCGAGCGGGCGCTCGACGAGGCACGTCGGGGCTTTGCCGGCATGGCGATCCGCGACGGCGCGCTGTGGCGTCCAAAGCTGAAGACGCGCGACCCCGCGCGGCTGCGGCTGGCCGCGGCGCGTCATCTCTATGCGCGCTACCCGGTTACAGCCGCGCTCGAGGGGATCTGGCTGGACAGCTCGGGGTTGAATGCCGGCGAGATTGCGCTTCGCAAGGCTTGGTATATCGCAGTGGCGCGTGGTGACTCGCTTTACAAGGCGGGCGCCTGTGCGTGGCTGTCTCGCAAGGAGGTGCATTGCTTCTTGAACTTGCCCGGCGATTTCACGTTCGACGAGGCATTTTGGGTGGCAATCGCCCGGTCCTACACGGATGATTCCGGGTTGGCGGCCCGACTTGCCAAGTCGAAAATCGCGCGCACGCCACGTAACGATCTGGCCTTCTGGCGCGAGGTGACACGGTTCTTCTGCGGGCAGCCCGCGTCGAAGGAGGAGATCGACGATCTATGCGACTATATCAGCGCCGTGCACCAGCGCTATGCGGCGTACAGCGTGAAGGGTCGCACGCTCGCCTCGCTGCGTCGGCAGATGTTGGACTGGCATCGCGACATTGCCGTGATCGAACGCATCGAGGCAATGCGCCGCCGCGCTGCCGGGCGGGCCACGCGTACTGCCGGGACGCAGTCGCAGGGTCGCGCCTGGCACGGCTCGCGCCTCGACGACTGGGACTGGCAGCCGTCGACCAAGGAGGCAAAGGCGCATGGCGAGCGCTTCTTCGTCCGTCAGTTGAAGACGGCCGAGGATCTGGTCGCCGAGAGTCGGGCGATGCATCATTGCGTCTCGATATACGCGGCCAAATGCATCGCCGGCAATGCCTCGATCTGGGTGCTGCGGCGCTCGGCGCTCGGCAAGATCGAGCGGTTGCTGACGATCGAACTCGACCCGCAAAACCGTGCGGTGCAGGTGCGCGGTTTCGGCAATCGTCTCGCCTCGCTCGAAGAGCGCAAGATCATCGAGCGCTGGGCCAAGGCGAGGGGTGTGGTGCTCTGGGCCTGAAACGGAAGACCCGCGCGGCGGAAAGGCCGCGCGGGTGCACAATGGGCGGATGTGCCGACGTCAGGCCAAGTGCACATTCGCCGTTGACAGCGGCGTCAAACCAATTCTATTGTCCGCGACCATGAAAAAGGCACTCATTCTCGTAGGAAAGCGCGTGGGCAAGGCGGTGTAACCGCCAGGCGATGACCTCCCATGCGCAAGACACAGGCTCCCTCGGGGGCCTTTTTTATTGCCCGAAACACGACTAAACGACCAGCAATCGCCCGATGGCGAACAGTACGGGACCAGACCGATGAGCAGTGGACAGAATGAGCGGCGCGAAATGACAGGCGCCGAAATGGTGGTGCAGGCGCTGAAGGACAATGGCGTCAAGCATGTTTTCGGCTATCCGGGCGGCGCGGTTCTGCCAATCTACGATGAAATCTTCCAGCAGGACGAGGTCGAGCACATCCTCGTCCGCCACGAGCAGGGCGCCGGCCATGCGGCGGAAGGCTATGCGCGCTCGACCGGCAAGGCCGGCGTCATGCTGGTGACCTCAGGGCCGGGCGCCACCAATGCGGTGACGCCATTGCAGGACGCGCTGATGGATTCGATCCCGCTGGTCTGCCTGACCGGCCAGGTGCCGACTTCGCTGATCGGCTCGGATGCGTTCCAGGAGTGCGACACGGTCGGCATCACGCGGCCCTGCACCAAGCACAACTGGCTGGTGAAGGACGTCAACGAGCTCGCGGCAACGATCCACGAGGCCTTCCATGTGGCAACCACAGGGCGCCCCGGTCCGGTCGTCGTCGACATCCCGAAGGACGTGCAGTTCGCCAAGGGCATCTATGTCCCGCCGCAGACGGCGCCGCGCACCAGCTACCAACCGAAGGTCCAGGGCGATCTGGAAAAGATCAAGGCGGCGGTCGAGCTGATGGCCGGCGCCAGGAAGCCGATCATCTATTCGGGCGGCGGCGTCATCAATTCCGGCCCGGAGGCGAGCCATCTGCTGCGCGAGCTGGTCGACCTCACCGGCTTTCCGATCACCTCGACGCTGATGGGCCTTGGCGCCTATCCCGCGTCGGGCAAGAACTGGATGGGCATGCTCGGCATGCACGGCACCTATGAAGCGAACATGGCGATGCACGATTGTGACGTCATGCTCTGCATCGGCGCGCGCTTCGACGACCGCATCACCGGGCGGCTGACAGCGTTTTCGCCGAATTCGAAGAAGATCCACATCGACATCGACCCATCGTCGATCAACAAGAACGTCCACACCGACGTGCCGATCATCGGCGATGTCGGGCGTGTGCTGGAGGATCTGGTGCGGCTGTGGCGGGCAACCGCCAAGGCCGACAAGAAGGCGCTTCACCCATGGTGGGAGCAGATTGCCAAATGGCGCGCCCGCGATTCGCTCGCCTACAAGATGAACCACGAGGTGATCATGCCTCAATATGCCGTCCAGCGGCTCTATGCGCTGACCAAGGACCTCGACACCTACATCACCACCGAGGTCGGCCAGCATCAGATGTGGGCGGCGCAGCACTACCACTTCGAGAAGCCGAACCGCTGGATGACCTCTGGTGGGCTGGGCACGATGGGCTACGGCCTGCCGGCGGCACTCGGCGTGCAGATCGCGCACCCGGATGCGCTGGTCATCGATATCGCCGGCGACGCTTCGGTGCAGATGACGATGCAGGAGATGAGCGCGGCGGTGCAGCACGAGGCGCCGATCAAGATCTTCATCCTCAACAACCAGTATATGGGCATGGTGCGGCAGTGGCAGCAGCTGCTGCACGGCAACCGGCTGTCGCACTCCTACACCGAGGCGATGCCGGATTTCGTCAAGCTCGCCGAAGCCTATGGCGGCCACGGCATTCGCTGCGACAAACCGGACGAGCTCGATGACGCCATCAAGGAGATGATCGGGGTCAAGAAGCCCGTCCTGTTCGACTGCCGCGTGGCGACGCTCGCCAACTGCTTCCCGATGATCCCGTCCGGCAAGGCGCATAACGAGATGCTGTTGCCTGACGAGGCGACGGACGAAGCTGTGGCCAACGCTATCGACGCCAAGGGCAGGGAACTGGTGTAGCCTGGTTCAAGGAAGCTGTGCGAAAACAGCAGATTAGCGCAAAAGATTGAAATCGAGATTCATGTCATGAACGCACAGTTGCAACCGACCGGCTCCGCCTATTTCATCGCCAAGGAGACGGAAAAACCAGAGAACCACACGCTTTCGGTCCTGGTCGACAACGAGCCGGGCGTGCTTGCCCGGGTCATCGGCCTGTTTTCCGGACGTGGCTACAACATCGAGAGCCTGACGGTCTCGGAAACCGAGCACGAAAAGCACCTGTCGCGCATCACCATCGTGACACGCGGCACCCCGCATGTGCTGGAGCAGATCAAGCACCAGCTCGAGCGCATCGTGCCGGTGCACCGCGTCGTCGATCTCACCGTGCGGTCGCAGGAATTCGGACAGGAGCGGCCATTGGAGCGGGAACTCGCGCTGGTCAAGGTCGCCGGCACCGGCGAAGCCCGCGTCGAGGCGCTCCGGCTCGCCGATGCATTCCGCGCCAGCGTCATCGATGCCAACACCGAGCATTTCATCTTCGAGATCACCGGCAAGGGCTCCAAGCTCGATCAGTTCATCGCCATCATGAAACCGCTCGGGCTAGTTGAAATCTGCCGTACCGGAGTGGCGGCGATGAACCGCGGCCCGCAAGGGATGTAGCTTCCAGTATCCAGTTGTTTTAGCCGCGTTTCTGCGGTGCCAAGTGATTCCACTCGGCTGCAAGATGCTCTGGCGCCGCATGTCTGTTCCGTCGCTACGCGATCGCCTGGCCCGGCTGCGCCCCTGGAGTGGCTTTTGCGCGACGGTCGTAAAAGGACAATAGTGTTGACTTAATTGGGAGGAAGCTATGACGCTGGATGCATTCCTTGCCCTGCTGGTCTACGCCTTCGTGACCTCGATCACGCCGGGCCCGAACAATTTCATGCTTCTGGCGTCGGGCGTGAATTTCGGCTTGGTCAAGACCGTGCCGCACATGCTGGGCATCGGCATCGGCTTCCTCGTGCTGTTGCTGGCCGTAGGCCTCGGGCTTGGCGCCGTGTTGACGGCCTTTCCGGTGCTGCATACCGGGTTGAAGATCGCCGGCGGCCTCTATCTGCTTTATCTCGCCTGGAAGATCGCCGTGTCGCGCTCGCTCGGCGGCGAAGGCGAGGCGAAGGGCCAGCCGATGCGCTTCATGGAGGCTGCGGCTTTCCAGTGGGTCAATCCCAAGGCTTGGGTGATGGCGATTACAGCCATGGCCGTCTATACGAACCCGGAACGCCCGTTTGTGTCGGTGGTGCTGATCGCAGCCGCTTTCGCCGTCGTCATGCTGCCGAGCATTTCGACCTGGGCCGGTTTCGGCATGGCGCTGCGCGGTTTCCTGGCGGATGCGGTGCGGCTCAAATGGTTCAACATCGCCATGGGCGTGATGCTGGCGGCGACACTGTGGCCGATGCTGCGTTAGCTGCCGTTTTATTGTGCACTGCACATTAAATCTTCGTAATGACGGGTTTTGGCCCTTTTTCGCCTTCGGCATCCTCTATTATCTGGCAAAAGCGCGGCAATCGGCTGCGAGTTGAGCTAGACTACGGCCACCGGATAGCGGCGTGTCGGATCGAGAGGCCTTTTGTCGATGCGCGGAAAGATCGTGTTTGCGGTGATCGCTGCAGCCTGCGTTGCCGCGGCGTGGCTCTATCTTTCGCCCAGCGCAAGGAGCGGTCTTCAGCAGATTCTGTCGGCGAGGCAGACGACGGCGGCCGCGGACAAACCCGCTGCAGCGGCAAATGCCGCGCGTTCGACTTCGGTGGTTGCCGCCACCGCTTCGACGGCCGATTTCCCGGTCCGGCGCTATGCCATCGGCTTCGTGTCCTCTCCTGCCGTGGTCAGCATCAACGCACGGGTCTCGAGCCAGATCGTCGCA
This sequence comes from Mesorhizobium sp. M0991, assembly GCF_040318915.1. Lineage (NCBI taxonomy): Bacteria > Pseudomonadati > Pseudomonadota > Alphaproteobacteria > Hyphomicrobiales > Phyllobacteriaceae > Mesorhizobium > Mesorhizobium sp. M0991. The sequence goes on along the minus strand of NZ_JAMYNE010000009.1, from coordinate 61,624 downwards.
ATCGCGGTCAAGGACGGACAGATGGTGAAGGCCGGAGACCTTCTGTTCTCGCTGGACGATCGCTCGTTGAAGGCGCAACTGGCACGCGATCAGGCGACGCTCGCGAAAGACCAGGCACTGCTTGCCAGTGCGACGGCCGATCTTCAGCGCGCCAAAAATCTCGTCGCCAGGCAGGCCGGGACACAGCAGACCTACGATCAGGCTGTCGCGGCGCAGAAATCCGCCGCGGCCACCGTCGACGCCGACAAGGCAACGATCGATGCAGACCAAATCCAGCTTGGCTTCGCCACAATCAGGGCGCCGATCTCCGGCAGGCTTGGCGCGGTCAGCGTCGCGGTCGGCGACCTCGTCACCACCAGCAACGGCAGCAGCACGTCGACTCCGCTGGTGACGATCACGCAGGTCGACCCGCTGCAGGTGAACTTCAATCTCCCCGAAAGCGATCTTGCCTTGCTGCACAAGGCGCTGGCGGCGGCGCAGCAAGGTGCGGTGACGCTGACCAAGGATGGCGACCCGAAGCCGATCGGCAAGGGAACGCTGGATTTCGTCGATTCCAGCGTGGACACGGCCTCCGGCACGATCGCAACCCGGGCCAGCGTGCCCAACGCCGATCTTTCGCTGTGGCCGGGCCAATATGTCAATGTCGTGCTCGATGCCGGCATCATGCCGCAAATGACGTCGGTTCCGACGGTTGCCGTCCAGCCCAGCCAAAAGGGCCCGTTCGTCTATGTGATCAAACCGGACAACACCGTTGAAATGCGGCCGGTGCAGGTCGCGCTGACAGAAGGTGCCAACACCGCGATCAGCCAAGGATTGAAAAGCGGTGAGCGTGTCGTCGTCGAGGGTCAGACCAAGCTGAAAAACGGCGCGGCGGTGCGCGAAGGCAAGGCTTCGACCGGCACCGGCGACCAGGCGGCTCCGAAGGTCGCCGAGGCTGACCGTACGGGCGGAACGCAGCCATGATTTCCGAATTCTGCATCCGCAGGCCCGTCGCCACGCTGCTCATGTCGTTCGCCCTGATTCTGGGCGGGCTATTTGCTTACAAATTCCTGCCGGTCGCGGCGCTGCCAAGCGCGGAATTTCCGGTTGTCAACGTCTCGGCCTCGCTGCCTGGAGCCTCGCCGGAAACCATGGCGACCTCGGTAGCAACGCCTCTGATCAAGCAGTTTTCCACTATCGCAGGCATCGATTCGATCTCGACGACCAACTCGCTCGGCTCGACCTCGATCGCCATTCAGTTCGTGCTCAACCGCGACATCGATGCAGCCGCCGCCGACGTGCAGGCGGCGATCGCACGCACGCAGCGACAATTGCCGCCGGAGATGACCAGCCCGCCGAGCTACCGCAAGGTCAATCCAGCCGACGCGCCGATCCTGCTGATGTCGCTTGTCAGCGACACCATTCCGCTGACCGATCTCAATGCGTTTGCCGAGAATGTGATTTCGCCATCGCTGTCGACGATCGACGGCGTTGCGCAGGTTTCGATCTACGGCCAGCAGAAATATGCCGTGCGCGTCCAGATCGATCCGACGGCGCTCGCCGCACGCGGCATTTCGATCGACCAGCTGCAAACGGCCATTGCCTCGGCCAACAGCAACACGCCGCTCGGTGTGCTCAAGAACAACAAACAGCAGCTGACAATCACCGCGAACACGCAGCTCACCAATGCGGCGGGGTTCTCCAACATCATCATCGCCACCAAGAACGGCCATCCGGTGCGGCTCGGCGAGGTGACCCGCGTCATCGATTCGGTCGAGACCACGACGACGGCAAGCTGGTACGACGGCACCCGCGCCATCATCATGGCCGTGCAGCGCCAGCCGGATGCCAACACCGTCGATGTCGTCGACCGCGTCAAGGCGATGCTGCCTTCCTTCGAGGGTCAGATGCCTGCGACGGCGAGCATCCAGTTGCTCAACGACCGCTCGACGTCGATCCGCGAGGCGGTGGACGACGTGCAGTTCACGCTGCTGCTCACCATCGCGCTCGTGGTGATGGTGATCTTCCTGTTCCTGCGCCGGGTGACGGCGACGGTCATCCCGGCAGTGGCGGTACCGATTTCGCTCATCGCCACGCTGGGCGTGATGTACCTGTTCGGGTTTTCCATCGACAACGTCTCATTGATGGGGCTGACGCTTGCGGTGGGCCTTGTCGTCGACGATGCCATCGTCATGCTGGAAAATATTTTCCGCCATATGGAGGAGGACGGGCTCTCGGCCCTCGAGGCGTCGCTCAAGGGCGCCCGCGAAATCGGCTTCACCATCATATCGATCTCGATCTCGCTGGTCGCCGTGTTCATTCCGGTGCTTTTGATGGGCGGCGTGATCGGGCGCATCTTCAACGAATTCGCGGTGGTGGTGACGGTCGCCATCCTGGCGTCGATGTTCGTCTCGCTGACGTTGACGCCGATGCTGTGCTCGCGGCTGTTGTCACTATCGAAAGCCGAGCAGAAGGCGGCGCATGGCGAGCACCATAGGCAAAACGTTTTCATGCGGGGCTATGACAGGCTGCTGACATTCTGCCTTCGCCACAATTTCCTGGTTTTCCTTGTATTCCTCGTGACCGCCGGGCTGTCCGTGTGGCTGATCCAGATATCGCCGAAGGGCTTCTTTCCGCAGGAGGATATCGGCCAGGTCTCGGTGACGACCATTGCGCGCCAGGACATTTCGTTTGACGCCATGGTGAAGCTTCAGGGGCAAGTGGCGGATGTCTTCACCCATTCGCCTTACGTCGCGCATGTCGGCTGGTCGGCGGGCAGTGGAAACAATGCGCTCAACCAGGGCCAGCTGTTTGTGCAGCTGAAAGACAAGGACCAGCGACCGAACATCGACAAGGTACTTTCGGATCTGCGGCGCCAGCTTGCCAATGTGTCCGGCATCGAAACCTACATGCAACCGGTGCAGAATCTGCGGCTCGGCGCGCGCTCTTCGGCGAGTGCCTACCAGCTTGCCGTGCAGGGCCTCGATACCGGCCTGACGAACGTCTGGGCGCAAAAGTTGACGGACGCGATGGCTGCCGATCATGGCGCCTTCACCGATGTCACGAATGATCTGCAGAACAACGCGTTGCAGGCGACGCTGGTGATCGACCGCGACAAGGCAGCGACGCTTGGCGTCGATACCGACACGTTGCGCTCCAGCCTCTATGGCGGTTTCGGCACCCAGCAGGTGTCGACCATCTTCGGTTCGGCCGACAGCTATAAAGTGGTCATGGAGCTCGACCCGAAGATCGAGTGGTCGCCCGAACGGATGCTGGCGATCAAAGTAAGGACGGTCAGCGGCAGTCTGGTACCGCTTGGAGCCTTCGCCCGCGTCGATCGGACCGCCGGTGCTTTGACCGTCAACCAGCTCGGCCAGCTTCCGGCTGTGACCATCTCCTACAATCTGCCGCAGGGCGTGGCCCTCGGCGACAGCGTGAGCCACATCAATGCGCTGAAGGAAAAGATCGGCATGCCGCCGACGATCTCGACCACTTTCTCGGGCACGGCGAAGACCTTCCAGGATTCGCTTTCCAACCAGGGGCTGCTGATCGGCGGCGCGATCCTGACCATCTATATCGTTCTCGGCATGCTCTATGAGAGCTTCATCCATCCGCTCACTATCCTGACCGGGCTTCCGTCGGCGGTGCTCGGTGCGCTGGTGGCACTGCGGCTGGCGGGGATGGATCTGTCGGTGATCGCGGTGATCGGCATCCTGATGCTGATCGGAATCGTCAAGAAGAACGGCATCATGATGATCGACGTGGCGCTAGAACTCAGGCGCGAGGGGATGTCCCCTGTCGAATCCATCCACAGGGCCTGCCTGATGCGCTTCCGGCCGATAATGATGACCACGCTTGCCGCGCTGATGGGTACCATCCCGATCGCGCTCGGCACTGGCGCGAGCGCGGAACTGCGCCAGCCTCTCGGTGTGGCGGTGGTCGGCGGCCTGGTCGCCTCGCAGGCACTGACGCTGTTCGTCACGCCCGTCATCTACGTCTACATGGAGCATTTTTCCGGCTGGCTCGTCAGCGTATGGGCGGGGCACCGGGGCGAGCCGAGCCCGGTCGAGGCGGTCGACCAGCCGTCACTGTTCGACGACGAGGAAGAACCGGTGCCGCAGAAGGCGGCAGCCGAATAGCGCTGGCCCAAGCCGTGGTGCTTGCGGCCGGGTGTCCGCGATCGTAATTTGACGCCATGCCGCACAATCACGACCACGACAACGAGCTTGATCCTTTTGCGGCGCGCGTGCGCGCGCTGGAGACGATTCTCACCCGCAAAGGCCTGATCGATCCGGCGGCGATCGACGTTATCGTCGACACCTACGAGACCAAGATCGGGCCGCGCAACGGCGCAAAGGTGGTGGCGAAGGCCTGGGTTGATCCCGGGTTTGCCGCATGGCTGAAGCGTGATGCGACGGCGGCCATCGAATCGCTCGGCTACACCGGCCGGCAAGGCGAGCACATGCAGGCGGTGTTCAATACGGCCGACACGCACAACCTCGTCGTCTGCACGCTATGCTCTTGCTATCCGTGGTCGGTGCTCGGCCTGCCGCCGGTCTGGTACAAGGCGCCGCCTTACCGTTCGCGCGCGGTGATCGATCCGCGCGGCGTGCTCGAGGAATTCGGCCTGACCTTGCCGGCGACGACGACAATCCGGGTGTGGGATTCGACCGCCGAGCTGCGCTATCTCGTGGTGCCGATGCGTCCCAGGGGTACCGAGGGTTGGGATGAGGCACGGCTCGCCAATCTGGTGACGCGCGATGCCATGATCGGCACGGCGTTGGCGCGGAAGCCGGCATGAACGGGCCGCAGGATCTCGGCGGCCAGATGGGTTTCGGGCCAGTCGCGCCCGAACCGGACGAACCCTATTTCCATGCCGATTGGGAAAGGCGGGCGCTGGGCGTAACGTTATGCGCGGGCGCCATGGGCGCCTGGACCATCGACGAGAGTCGGCACGCGCGGGAATCGCTGCATCCAGCGGATTATTATGCCTCCAGCTACTACCAGATATGGATCAAGGCGCTGGAGGTGCTGCTCAAATGCCATGGTTTCCTCAGCGATCGCGATCTGGCTACGAGCGACGCAGTCGACCCGGCAGCGACACCCAAACGGGTGCTGAAGGCTAAAGATGTTCCGGCGGTGCTGGCAAAGGGCGGGCGCTGCGACCGGCCTGTCGCCGCGCCGCCGCGGTTCAAGGCAGGCGACCTGGTGCGAACCAAGAACTTTCATCCGACCGGCCACACCAGGCTGCCACGCTATGCACGCGGCAAGCGAGGCGTCGTCGAGGCTGTGCGCGACAGCTTTGTCTTTCCCGACACCAATGCGCACGGCCAGGGCGAAAACCCGCAATGGGTCTATACGGTGGCCTTCAGCGGCGGCGAAATCTGGGGCGAGGGCGCCGACCCGACACTTGTCGTATCGATCGATGCCTGGGAGAGCTACCTTGAGCCGGCGTGAGACGGGCTCGGTCGCCGCCATGCTGCCCGCCGGTGTCGAGGCGCCGGTTTTCGCCGAGCCATGGCAAGCAGAGGCGTTCGCCATCACGGTTGCGCTGCATGATAAGGGCCTGTTTTCCTGGAGCGAATGGGCAGATGTCCTGTCGGCCGAGGTGAAGCGGCCGGGCGCCGCGAGCGACGGCCATGATTATTACGAGCACTGGCTGGCGGCGCTGGAGAATTTGCTGTCGACCAAAGGCGTTGCCGGTAGAAACGACGTCGACAGCCTTGCTGCTGCCTGGGAACGCGCCGCGCATGCTACGCCGCATGGCAAGCCGATCCTGCTGGAGAACGATCCACAGCGGGCTGGGTGAGCTGTCGTCGCCCGGCGTTGTTCTCTTTACGTTCCGGCTCGTCACTGATAGCCTGACCCTGTCGCAGCGGCGTGATTGCCCGGCGATGAAATTGCTGGTGACGGCACTCGACCTTGTCTTTCCCTCACGAATCCGGTCTGTCGCGCTGATGGAATTCTCTCCTCAACAGGACGAGGCGCTGAAGGCGGTGGCCGGCTGGGTGAAAACCGGCAAGCCGCAGTTGTTCCGGCTGTTCGGCTATGCCGGCACCGGCAAGACGACGCTGGCGCGCTATTTCGCCGAGCATGTCGACGGCCAGGTGCAGTTCGCCGCCTTTACTGGCAAGGCGGCGCAGGTGCTGCGTTCCAAGGGCGCGGTCAATGCCCGCACCATCCATTCGCTGATCTACCGGCCGAAAGGCGAGGAATCGGTAGCGGATGAGGTGACCGGCAAGACCTCGATGTCGCTGACCTTTTCGCTTAACCGGCAGAGCCCGATCTCGCGGGCCAAGCTCGTCGTCATCGACGAATGCTCGATGGTCGACGAGCAGCTTGGCCGCGACCTGATGAGCTTCGGCACGCCGATCCTGGTGCTTGGCGATCCCGGTCAGTTGCCGCCGATCTCGGGTGGCGGCTTCTTTACCGACCATGAGCCGAATATTCTGCTCACCGAAATCCACCGCCAGGCACGCGACAACCCGATCATCCGGCTGGCGCTCGACGTGCGCGAGGGCCGTGAGTTCATGCGCGGCGACTATGGCACGGCGCAAGTGATCGGCAAGGAAGACGTCACCCAGGAATTGGTGCTGAAGGCGGACCAGGTGCTGGTTGGCACCAACCGCACGCGCCGCCGCTATAACCAGCGGCTGCGCGAGCTGAAGGGGTTCAATGCCGATTATCCGCAAGCCGGTGACAAGCTGGTCTGTCTGCGCAACGATCCGGCCAAGGGACTGCTCAATGGCTCGCTGTGGAAGGTGATGACCTCGTCGCGCGAGACGGTCAAGCCCGGTATCAATCTGCTGGTTTCACCGGAGGAAGACGACCCGGATCGCGGTGTCGCCAAGGTCAAGCTGCTCAAGGCGGCGTTCGAAGACCCGGACGCCGACATTCCCTGGCAACAGAAGAAACGTTTCGACGATTTCGACTATGGCTACGCGCTGACCGTGCACAAGGCGCAGGGATCGCAGTGGAACGAGATCGTGCTTTTCGACGAAAGCTGGGCGTTCAAGGAAACCCGGCAGCGTTGGCTCTACACCGCCATCACGCGCGCGGCCGAACGGCTGACGATCGTCCGATAGGGCGGCCGTATCAGCGCTGGGCGATCGGGTTGGCGCCAAGCCATTCCCAGGCAGCGGCTTCGTCCTTGGCCCCGAAATGCCGGAGTTCGATAGGCAAAGAGGCGGGCAAAAAGGCTCTTGCCTCCGCTATCCAGTTCGGCTCACCGACCGCCGCGCAGCGGCCGATATGCTCCACCGCATGAGCTATGCCCTGTTCGATCGTCTCGTCCGATACATCGGTCCAGTCGACACCCTCATGGTCGATCAGGCGCACCAGCACGTCGATTTTCGGGTGCAGCGCGTAGGCTGCCTCCAGCAATCCGAACAGGTTTTCGGCGTCGGCCGCTGCGACATGGCCGACGACATCGATGGCGAAGAGGTCTTCGCGATCGGTATCGATGCGGCGGATCGCCGGTACGGCATCGAGAAAATTCAACAGGGAACTCCTTGCGCTCGATTTTCTTCGTTCCCTTGGAACACCTGAAACCCTCTGTCTGTTCCCCTTAAAGACGGTATAGATGCGCGCCGAGATCAGCCTGGAACCGTGCAAATGCCTGCAAAGCTTTCCGTCAACCTCAATGCCATCGCCATGCTGCGCAACCGGCGCGACCTGCCGTGGCCAAGCGTGACAGGGCTCGGACGCACCGCCCTTGCCGCCGGCGCGCATGGGCTGACGGTGCACCCGCGACCCGACGAGCGGCACACCAGGCATTCCGATCTGCCTGAGATCAGAGCGCTGATCGACGACGAGTTCCCGAATGCGGAATTCAACATCGAGGGCTATCCGACCGAGGATTTCCTGGCGCTTGTGGAAAAGCATCAGCCCGAGCAGGTGACGCTGGTGCCCGACGACCCGGCGCAGGCGACCTCCGACCATGGCTGGAACTTCGCCGCCGAGGCTGCGTTCCTGACACCGGTCGTCAAGCGCCTGAAGAAGGGAGGCTTTCGCGTATCGCTGTTTTCCGATCCGGATCCCGCTGGCGTGAAAGCCGCTCGCGACACCGGCGCCGACCGGATCGAACTCTATACAGGTCCATATGGCAGCTATCATTCCGATTCGGCAAAAGCGGCGAGGGAATTGGAGAAATTGGGAAAGACTGCGGATGCCGCACTTGCTGCAGGGCTCCAGGTCAATGCCGGGCACGATCTTGTGGTGAGCAATTTGCCGGCACTGGCCAGGCGCATCCCGGCATTGGCCGAAGTGTCGATCGGACATGGGTTGACAGCCGATGCGTTGGAGTATGGCATGGCCGCAACGGTCAGGCGGTTTCTGAAGGCTTGTGGCTGGTAGAGAGAGGCGAGCCGATAAGCCATGCGTTCCCGGCATGGCAGCGCATCCTTTCCATCCCGCACTTTAGAGCACCGCACGTCTATGGGAGTGTCGTCCATGGCCCTTGCCCACGCTGGTAGCGAGGCAGAACCCATCGAACAATCCAGCCACTCCAAGGCCGAGCAGCACAGCACCAGAGTTTTGATGCTGGGCGCGTTGGGCGTGGTTTACGGCGATATCGGCACGAGCCCAATCTACGCGTTTCGGGAAGCGCTGCACGCATCGTCGGGACCGGTAGCGCGCAATGACGTCCTTGGCGTGCTGTCGCTTATCGTCTGGGCGCTGACGATCATCGTCACGATAAAGTACGTCGCTTTCGTGCTCAGAGCCGACAACAAGGGTGAGGGCGGCACGCTGTCGCTGATGGCGCTTGCGCGCAACGCTTATCCAAAGGGAGCCCGGTTCATTCTGGGGATCGGACTTTGCGGCGCGGCGCTTTTTTTCGGCGACGCCATCATAACGCCGGCCATCTCCGTGCTTTCGGCGGTTGAAGGGCTGGAAGTGGTAACCCCGACGCTGGAAACCTTTGTGGTTCCGATCACGCTGATCATCCTTGCAATGCTTTTTGCCGTGCAACGCTTTGGCACCAGCAGGGTGGCGGCCGTGTTCGGGCCGGTGACGGCAACGTGGTTCCTGGCCATCGGCGCCGCCGGGGTCTATCATCTGCTGGACGACCCGTCGGTCCTGCTGGCGATCAATCCCTATTACGCGGTCGCTTATCTGGCCAATACGCCCACCGGCGCCTTCGTCACGGTCGGGGCGGTGTTCCTAGCGGTCACCGGGGCCGAGGCCCTCTATGTCGATCTCGGTCATTTCGGGCGCAGGCCGATCGTGCTGGCGTGGTTCTCCGTGGTGTTCCCTTGTCTGCTCCTCAACTATTTCGGACAAGGCGCGTTCGTTCTGGCCAACGGCGGCAAACCCACTAATCCATTCTTCCAGATGCTGCCGGAATGGGCGCTAATGCCCATGGTTGGGCTGGCCACGGCAGCGACGGTGATCGCTAGCCAGGCGGTGATCTCCGGCGCTTTCTCGCTGACCCGCCAGGCGGTGCAGCTCAATCTGCTGCCGCGCATCGAGGTGCAGCATACTTCCGAGATGCAATCCGGCCAGATCTACATGCCGCGGGTCAATCTGGTGGTCGCGCTCGGCGTGATGCTGCTGGTGGTCGGCTTTGGCAGTTCGAGTTCGCTGGCTTCCGCTTATGGCATTTCGGTGACTGGCGAAATGCTGATGACAACCATCCTGCTGTTTGTGGTGATGCGGTTCCGGTGGAAATGGCAGCTTGCACTGGCAGCCGCGCTCACACTGCTGTTTGGCACGATCGATACCGGATTTTTCCTCGCTAACGTCGTCAAGATCCTCGAAGGCGGGTGGGTGTCGATCACGGTCGCTTGCGGCATGGGGTTGATCATGTCCACATGGATCCGCGGCACCCGCTATTTGTTCGACAAGACGCGCCGGAACGAGATCCCGCTGGATTTCCTTGCCGGCAATCTGCTGAAGAAGAAGCCGCATTTGGTGTCGGGCACCGCGGTGTTCCTGACCAGCGACCCGCTGAGCGCGCCGACCGCGCTGATGCACAGCCTGAAGCACTACAAGGTGCTGCACGAGCAGAACGTTATCCTTTCGGTGGTGACGGCACCGCAGCCGGTCGTGCCCGACAGCGAGCGCGTCAAGATGGAAACGGTCAACGAGCTGTTCATGCGGGTGACGCTGACCTTCGGCTACATGGAGCAGCCCAACATTCCGCGTGCGCTGGCGATCTGCCGCAAGCAGGGCTGGAAGTTCGACATCATGACGACGTCCTTCTTCCTGTCGCGGCGTTCGCTCAAGGCCTCGCCCAATTCCGGCATGCCGGTCTGGCAAGACAAGCTGTTCATCGGGCTGGCGCGCTCGGCGGCCGATGCGACGGAGTATTTCCAGATCCCAACCGGACGTGTCGTCGAGATCGGAACACAAGTAGCGATCTGATACGTGCGTGTTGCCGCATTCCGGCTAGTCTGCCGATAGGATTGAGTCTGCCAAGTGATGGAAGACTCGCAATTCCGACGCGGACTCATTACGTGACGGCACTTGATATTGCAGCGCAGCAAGCGTAGAGCACCGCCCGCTTATCGGAGTGTCGTCCATGGCCCTTACCAATGCTGGTAACGAGGCAGAACCTGTCGAACAATCGAGCCATTCTGAGGTCGAGCAGCACAGCACCAAGGTGCTGATGCTGGGTGCGCTCGGCGTGGTTTACGGCGATATCGGCACCAGCCCGATCTATGCATTCCGAGAGGCGTTGCACGCATCGGCCGGTGGCAACGTCGCCAACCGTGGCGACATCCTCGGCGTACTCTCGCTGATCATCTGGTCGCTGACGATCACCGTCACCATCAAATACATCATGTTCGTGCTCCGTGCCGACAATCGAGGCGAGGGCGGGGTCCTGTCGCTGATGGCGCTGGCGCGCAACAGTTTCCCGACGCGCTCGGCGGTGATCCTCGGCATCGGCATCGTCGGCGCGGCGCTTTTTTTCGGCGATGCAGTCATTACGCCGGCGATCTCGGTGCTGTCGGCGGTCGAAGGTATGAATGTCGTCACGCCGACATTCCAGCCCTATGTGGTGCCGCTGACACTGGCCATCCTCGCGATCGTGTTTGCGGTACAGCGGTTTGGCACCGGCGGCGTAGGATTGGTGTTCGGACCAGTCACAGCGCTATGGTTCCTGGCCATCGGCGTTTCCGGCATTAACCACATCATCGCCGATCCGGAAATCCTGCTGGCGATCAGCCCGCATTACATCGTGTCGTTCCTGGTCAACTCGCCCGATGTCGCCTTCGTCACGGTTGGTGCGGTCTTCCTCGCCGTCACCGGCGCCGAGGCGCTCTATGCCGATCTCGGCCATTTCGGCCGCAAGCCGATCGTGCTCGCCTGGCTGGCAATCGTGTTCCCTTGTCTGTTGCTCAATTATGTCGGGCAAGGCGCCTTCGTGCTGGCAAATGGCGGCGTTGTCGGTCATCCCTTCTTCGAGATGAACCAGGGCTGGACGCTTATTCCGATGGTCGTGCTGGCGACGGCGGCGACCGTCATCGCCAGCCAGGCGGTGATCTCCGGCGCTTTCTCGCTGACCAGGCAGGCGGTGCAGCTCAATATGCTCCCGCGTTTCGTCATCCAGCACACGTCGGAAAAACAGTCGGGCCAGATCTATCTGCCGCGCATCAACCTGATGCTGGCGCTGGTGGTGATGCTGCTGGTGGTCGGCTTCGGCGAATCCAGCCGGCTGGCCTCGGCCTACGGTATTTCGGTGACCGGCAACATGCTGGTGACGAACGTACTGCTTTTTGTTGTGATGACGCGCATCTGGAAATGGCCGCTCGGCGTCGCGGCCGCCTTGATGGCGGTGTTCGCCTTCGTCGATACCGGCTTCTTTGCAGCCAACATAGTCAAGGTGTTTGAAGGGGGCTGGTCCTCGCTTGCCATTGCCGCAGTTATTGTGCTGACCATGTGGACCTGGATCCGCGGTACCCGCTATTTGTTCGACAAGACGCGCCGGAACGAGATCCCGCTGGATTTCCTTGCCGGCAATCTGCTGAAGAAGAAGCCGCATTTGGTGTCGGGCACCGCGGTGTTCCTGACCAGCGATCCGCTGAGCGCGCCGACCGCGCTGATGCACAGCCTGAAGCACTACAAGGTGCTGCACGAGCAGAACGTCATCCTTTCGGTGGTGACGGCACCGCAGCCGGTTGTGCCCGATAGCGAGCGCGTCAAGATGGAAACGGTCAACGAGCTGTTCATGCGGGTGACGCTGACCTTCGGCTACATGGAGCAGCCCAACATCCCGCGCGCGCTGGCGATCTGCCGCAAGCAGGGCTGGAAGTTCGACATCATGACGACCTCCTTCTTCCTGTCGCGGCGCTCTCTCAAGGCCTCGCCCAATTCCGGCATGCCGGTCTGGCAGGACAAGCTGTTCATCGGGCTGGCGCGCACGGCGGCCGATGCGACGGAATATTTCCAGATCCCGACCGGACGCGTCGTCGAGATCGGAACGCAGGTGGCCATCTGAACAAACGGCCGCGCCCTTCGAAGGGCACGGCCATTTGTCAGGCTCAGCTCACCAGAGCCGCCCTGTTTGCTTCAAGAAATTGCTTCAGCGGCTGCGGCTTCCTGCCGGACAGCGTCTCGACAGCGTCGGTTACCATGCTGATGCGGCCGGAGCGCGTGTTGGTGTCGAAGGAAACGATAACGGGGGCGAAAGCCTCGGGAACGCCGGCTGCCTTCAATCCCTCGGTCAGCGCTTCATCCGAAAGCTGGACAACTTCGATCGGCTTGCCGGTGACCTCGGTGACGAGGGCTGCAATCTCGGCCATCGTGTGGGCCTTGGGGCCGGTCAGCGTGTATGTCGTGCTTTCGGTTGCGCTCGAAGCGAGACCGGCGGCGATCGCGGCTGCCATATCGTCGCGCGCGCCATGGGCAATGCGGCCGTCTCCAGCGGATGTGTACCACTGCCCCGAGGCGATGGCGTGCGGCAGCACCATGAACAGGTTCTCCTGGTACCAGCCGTTGCGGAAGATGGTGTAGGGGATACCGCTCGCCTTGATCGCCTGCTCGGTGCCGTGGTGATCGGGCGCAAACAGCACCGGCGATCCTGGCTCCGGATTGGGCATCGATGTGTAGAGCAGATGCGAAACGCCCGCGCTTTTTGCGGCGGCGACCGCGGCCTCATGTTGCTTCAGGCGCTTGCCCGGAAGGGCAAGCTCGTTTGTCGAAATGATCAGAACCCTGTCGGCGCCGGTAAACGCACTGGCCAGCGATGCTGTGTCGTCGAAGTCGGCCGCCCTGATGGTGACGCCGCGCGCTGCCAGATCGGCCAGATTTTCCGGATTGCGGGTGGCGGCGATGACGCGCTGAGGCGAGACCTTGAGCGTGTCAAGCAGATGATTGATGACGCCGCGGCCAAGCTGGCCGGAGGCGCCGGTGACGAGAAGGGTGTCGGTCATGAAAGGTCCTGACGTTGCGCCGGAGCGGCGGGTTCATATGTTAGTCTCAAAAAGAGACCAGCACTAAAATAGGAATTGACCCATCCTCGTAAAGAAGGCAGTTTTGCGGGAGGTAGGCACACCCAGGGAACCAGCCATGGACGGCAAGATCGTCAATCTGAGATCGAAGCTCGAGATCTATAAAGCAGGCAGCGGTGGCGGAAACCTTGCGGATTGCCCGGTTCGCGACGTGATCCAGGGCATAAGCAATAAATGGAGTTCGCTGCTGATGGAGGCCTTGGCCGAGAAGCCGTACCGCTTTGGCGAGTTGCGGCGCCTCGTGCCCGATATTTCACAGCGCATGCTCACCCAGACGCTGCACGATCTGCAGCGCGACGGCTATGTGCATCGCCAGGTGTTTCCGACCAAACCGCCGAGCGTCGAATACAGCCTCACCGATCTCGGGCGCTCGATGTTTGGACCATTGCATCAGCTGATCCAATGGGCCGAGCTCAATCACGGCGCTGTACGCGAGGCGCGGAAGGTTTTCGATGCTGCCGAAGGCTGAGCCTCCAGGCCGAGACGGCGGCTTGATTTAGCGACAGCGCTGAAGGATTGTCTGGCCTGGGTTTGGTCGGGCAAATGGGCAATTCTCTGGATATCGCAATTGCCGGCGCGGCGATCAGTTACGCGCTCATAGGAACGGACCGTATCGATACTGCGCTGGAGACCTGCGTTCGCGACAGGCTGGTGGCGACAGTGGCAAGAATTCCGCCGGAAACGAATATCCTTGCCTCGATGATGGCTGGAAGGGTGGTCGATCTGTTCAGGCGGATCGGGCTTGCGGAAGCGCTGTGGTTGAATCGTTTTGGCGGATGATTTCCGAAAGGTGCGAACCCTTGGCCTGCAAGAATGCATGGAGGCGTTGCGCATAATCGGGAGCGACCGCGTCCTTTACGGATGAGCGTTCGCGCAGTGCCTTGCGCCAGGCCTGGATATGCGGCTTTCCGTCCAGGATGTCGAAATCGCCGATCCGGTCGAAGACGTCGAAATAGCGGAAAATCGGCCCGTAGACCGCGTCGACCAGTGAAAAGCGCTCGCCGGCGAACCATAGCCCAGCCGCGCCGTTCGCCAGTTCCACTTCCAGGCGATCGAACATTGCCGATAGCGCCTCGCTTTCAGCGAACATCGCGGCTTCCGTAGGCGCTGAATAGAAGCGGCCGACGGCATTGAGGATTGCCGAGCCGAATTCGATCCAGGCGCGATGCCGGGCACGGGCATAGGGATCGGTGGGATGCAGCGGATTGGGTTGGGTTTCCTCGAGGAATTCGAGGATGACGAGCGATTCGAAGATCACCGTTTCCTGGCCGTCATGCTCAACGCGGAGCAGCGGCACCTTGCCGAGCGGCGATATCGCCTTGAACCAGGCAGGCTTGTTGGCGAGATCGACGGCGATGCGCTCGAACGGCACGTCCTTTTCGCGAAGTGAAATCGCCGCGCGCTGCACATACGGACAAAGATGGTGGCTGACGAGGATGAGCTTGTCGGTCATCTCACTCTCCCCAGACATAGTTCAATGCGCCGTCCTCGACGCGGGTGGAGAGGAACATCAGGCGGGAGCCCTTCGGCGCCGGGCCTTCGAGGCGATCACCGTTCGCCATGTCGAACGAGGCGCCGTGCCACTGGCAGACGAGCTTGCCGTCCTTGCAGTCGAGCGGGCCACCGAAATGCAGGCAGACGTTGGCGGCGGCGCGGATACGCTCGCCGCTGCGGTAGACATGGACCTCGCGGCCGAAGAACGGAGCAATCAGGCTGCCTGTTTCCGGAATGTCGGCGATCCTGCAGATTTCATGCTTCATCGGAATTGCCTCTCATGATTGATGCGATTGCATCTATATAGATGCATTTGCATTGATCGTCAAGCTTGATGCAGTTGCATCTATCGCCTACGATGCAATCATGACCGGGATTCCTTCACCTCCAGCAATCAAAGCCTGGGCCCGCCTGATGCGGGTTTCGCGCCAGTTGTTGGAAAGAGCCGAGGACGCGCTAAAGGACAGTGGCCTGCCGCCGCTTGCCTGGTACGACGTCCTGCATGAGCTTGCCGAGGCGGGCGAGGGCGGATTGCGGCCGTTCCAGCTCACCGAGCGCACCCTGTTTGCGCAGTACAACATCTCCCGGCTGCTGGCGCGGCTCGAAGCTGACGGGCAGGTCGAGAAGCTTCCAGTTGCCGATGACGGCCGCGGGCAAACAGTCCGCGTCACAGACAAGGGACGCGAGACGCGCCGCCGCATGTGGGCCGTCTACGGGCGGTCGATCGCGGAGTTGGTCGGCTCCCGGCTTTCCAATGATGAGCTCGACGCGCTGTCAGCTCTGCTTGGGCGCCTGCGAGATCCGCCCGCCCTGGAGTGACACGCCTTCATGACGAAGATGGCGCCGGTTGGCGAGGTCAGGCACTGGCCCAGAGGAATGCCAATGTCGCCAGAACGCCAAGCCCGATGCCGACCATATGCAGATTACCCCATTTGACGATCAATGTCCGAGCTTCATGATTGACGGTGTTCGCGTCCATCGCCTCCAGCAACCTATTTGCCGGCATCATCACCAGCAGCGTCCATGGCCAAGGCAGGATGATCAGCACGGCGCCGACCAGATAAGCGAGATTGCCGGTCAGCCACCACGCAACGAGGCCCAGAATACAGGCGATGACGGCGATCGAGGCCTGCATGGCGGCGCCGCGCTTGTAGGAAGGCTGCCATTCCTGCAGCAATGCCTTGTCATCGAGGCGAAGCCGCGCCGGCTGTTCGGCGACGCTGACGTAGATAGCCGCACCCGCGAACACTGCGGCAACGGTCAAGGCAAGCAATCCGGCGAGCATGGTCCGTGTCTCCCGTGATGCCCCCGCATGGAGCACGCTACAGAAATAAGGGCTTGCGCCGGGTCGGGCAATACGCCATAAAGCCGAACCGTAACGTACGGTACGCCATCGCGTTCGTGTCTGAACTGTGGGTGAGTTTGCCTCCTGAGGAAAGACTGAGTTGCACGCTGTGACCGACATCGACACCAGCGAGGCGCTGACGGAGCGACAGAAGGCCGTCCTCGACGCCGCCCTTCGCCTGCTGGTCGAAGAGGGCGATCAGTTGACCATGACCGCCGTGGCGCGGCGGGCGAGCTGCTCTAAGGAGACGCTCTACAAATGGTTCGGCGATCGCGACGGGCTGTTGACGGCAACGGTACAATGGCAGGCGTCCAAGGTGCGGGTAGTGCCGGTCGACCGCAAGGGGCTCGACCTTGCTTCGCTGACGGCGAGCCTCGAACGCTTCGCTTCGGACTGGCTCACGGTAATTTCGAGCGACACCTCGATCGCGCTGAACCGGGTGGCGGTCGGCCATGCTAGTTCGGGGAAGGACGATCTCGGCGCCATCGTGCTGGAGAACGGCCGATTTGCACTGGCCAGACGCCTGAAGCCGGTGCTGGAGGCCGGCAGACAGGCCGGGTTTCTCCAATTTTCCGACGCGGAGACGGCGTTCCGCACCTTTTTCGGGCTGGTCGCCCGCGACGTGCAGATCCGCCTGCTGCTTGGCGGCCGGCTGGAATTGACTGATGCGGCGATCGGCGGCGATGCCGTCCGGGCGACGCAGCAGTTTCTCGCTCTTTACGGGGCAAAAACCGGGCCGCAAGGCCTCTGAATTCAAAACGGGAAGGAAGAAAAATGCGTGTCTATTACGATCGCGATGCCGATCTCAACCTGATCAAGGGCAAGAAGGTCGCCATCATCGGCTATGGCAGCCAGGGCAGGGCGCATGCGCTCAACCTCAAGGATTCCGGCGTCAAGGACATCGCCATCGGCCTCAAGGCCGGCTCGGCGACGGCCAAGAAGGTCGAGGCCGACGGGCTCAAGGTGATGAGCGTAGCCGATGCCGCCAAGTGGGCCGACCTGATGATGATGGCCACGCCCGATGAGCTGCAGGCCGACATCTACAAATCCGAGATCGCGCCGAACATCCGCGATGGCGCGGCGATCGCCTTCGCCCACGGCCTCAACGTGCATTTTGGCCTGATCGAGCCTAAAGCTTCGGTCGACGTCGTCATGATCGCGCCGAAGGGGCCCGGCCATACGGTGCGCGGCGAATACCAGAAGGGCGGCGGCGTGCCGTGCCTGGTCGCGGTCAACCAGGACGCTTCGGGCAATGCGCTCGACCTGGCGCTCTCCTACGCCTGCGGCGTCGGCGGCGGCCGTTCGGGCATTATCGAGACCAATTTCCGCGAGGAGTGCGAGACCGACCTGTTCGGCGAGCAGGTTGTGCTGTGCGGCGGTCTGGTCGAATTGATCCGCGCCGGCTTCGAGACCCTGGTGGAAGCCGGCTACGCGCCGGAAATGGCCTATTTCGAGTGCCTGCACGAGGTCAAATTGATCGTCGACCTGATCTACGAAGGCGGCATCGCCAACATGAACTATTCGATCTCGAACACCGCCGAATGGGGCGAATACGTCTCGGGCCCGCGCATCATCACCGCAGACACCAAGGCCGAGATGAAGCGCGTGCTGAAGGACATCCAGACCGGCAAGTTTACCTCGGAATGGATGCAGGAATATCGCGCCGGCATGTCGCGCTTCAAGGGCATCCGCCGCAACAACGACAGCCACCAGATCGAGGAAGTCGGCGCCAAGCTGCGCGCGATGATGCCGTGGATTTCCAAGAACAAGCTGGTCGACAAGGCCAAGAACTGAAGGAAATCCACGTTCGTTTCGTTACGTGTCCTCGGGCTTCGCCCTGCGGGCGCGTGGGAATTTCCAAGAACAAGCTGGTCGACAAGGCCAAGAACTGAGCGCAATTTCATTGCCGATCAAGAAAGGCCGGCGGAGCGATCCGCCGGCCTTTTTGCATCAAGATTGTGTAGTTTCCAGGCTTCTGGACAGGCGCACTATCCTGATCACCGTGATATGTCTGTGCGGGGCATGGCACAAAAGTGCCAAGGGGGTGAGCGTTGGAACTCAAATTTCTGTTGGTCGGGTTTGCCTGCGCGGTTGCCGGCATGCTGTCCCTCGTCACCTTGCTGAAGTGGTGGGAGGTGAGGGCGGTCAGCCGCTGGTCTCCGACGCCGGGAAAGATCATCTCGTCGCGGGTCGAGGCTCGCGAGGTGACCAGTTCGGGATCCGGTTCGGACAGCAGAGGGTCGACCGAGATGCGCAACTTCCCGGCGATCACCTTCGAATACAAGGTGAACGGCAAGAAGTTTCGCAGTTCGCACTACAGCGTGCAGGAGAACCTTGGAAACTTTGCCGTGGCGGAAACCCTTGCGAAATTTCCAAACGGGGCCGGCGTAACCGTCTTCTACAATCCGGCCGATCCAGCCAAGGCCGTGATCGAACGCACCATGCCCGACGGCTCCTTCAAGTTCATGGTCCAGCTTTCGGCCGGGCTGGTGGTCGGCGCGCTGGTATTGGTCTTCTCCGTCGGCGGCATCCTCGAAGCGATCCGCCCGTTTTTGCCCAAGCCGCAGAACCTCGGCGCCGCAGCCCTGCTGCTTTTCATGGGATTGTTTGTCCTGCGCATGGGCTTTGCCCAGAAGTCACTTGCGGAACAGGCGGCCAAATGGCCCATCACGGCAGGACGCATCGACGCCTCGGGCCTGCAGAAATTCGAGACCCGCGACAGGTCCGGAGGCGGCTATCGACCCTGGCGCGCAGTCTTCAAATCCCGCATCGTCTACAGCTATAGCGTCGCCGGCCAGCGCTACGCCGCCGATCGCATCGCTTTCGGCGCAAACGTGACGGCTTCGCTGCCGAGCCTCGTCAGCGGTCAATCGCAGCGCTACCTCCAGGGCGATAAGGTCGAGGTCCACTACGACCCCGCCAATCCCGCTGCAGCGGTTCTCGAATGCAGGGTGAGCGGGCTCTGGTTCCTGTGGGTCTGCGCCGCTGGCTTCCTCGGTGGAGCCGCGCTGCTTGTCGGGGTGATCTAGTGCTGAAGCTGCCGTCCGAGACGCTGTAGATCCAGAGGAAGGGCACTTGTCTTCAGCATCTGACAAGAACACCGCTGTCGAAGCCAGGCCAAGTCAATCTCACCGTCGCACCGTCGACAACAATATGGATGACACGGGAGAACGGCTCTTCGGCCGACGGGTTGGATCCGTAGCATTGGCTGGCCCGCGCCACCCAGCCCGTGGGCGTCTTGAGGAACGTTGCGTGTTCGCAGCCGAGAGCAGGGACCGACAGCGCGTCGCGGTACAATGTGTAGACAGTCTGGCGTTGAACATCCGCAACGGCGGTACAGTTCGATCTGTTCCCGGACCATGTGCCCACATACTGTTCCGCGGCGAAGGCGTGGCCGCACGAAAATGCTAGGATCGAAATGAGCATCAAGAGATTTCGCATCATCGATTCTTTCTTTTCGACGTGGCCTTGGGCCATGCTAAAGCATCGATGCTTAAACTTCACAATGATGCTGCTCCAGGGACTTAAATGATCATCCGCAAAGCAGCAGCTATTTTTCTGAGCATGCTGAGCCTGTTGCAAGAAGCGAACGCAACAGAATGTTCGCTCAGCCATGCAACCTATCGCGAGCCGCGTTCGGGAGCGACGATACAGTTCCGGCCCACAGACAACGAGCCGGCTGCGCTGACGACAGAGGTCTTTTCGCTGATCGTGCCCAACACCGACATTCATCTGCCGTCGGACATCACCTGGACCAATGGCAAGTACTCGTTTCCTGTGGGCACGATCCGGCACACCTGCACCGACGACGATCGCGAGGCGGGTCTCGAGGACGGCACCGGGCTGTGCAGAGTGTGGGATGGGCAGGTCTATGCGTTCAACGCAGGCGGTGCCGAGCAGTTGAGCTCCCGCCAAGCCTCGCCGGCACCGGCAGGGTTGCTGTTGCCTGACTTTGGCGCGATTTTTACCGAATGGCCCGATTTCGCCAAAGCCAATCCCGACGGTTCAGCCTGGGACGCCTTTAGCTTGACGGGTTGTAGCGATGACTAGCAAGAGACTGCCGGCCTGCATCTTCGCCCTGCCGGTCCTTATGGCCATGGCCACCGGCGCTCGTGCCGACCAAAGCAAGCCGTCGCGTCCGACTGTCGACAAATGCGCTTGGGAACGGCTGGCGGACAGGGATGTCGGGCTGGCTGCCTGGGTGCAGCGCTGCGATTTCGGTTTTCGCCGGATTCATTTCGAGCTTGGCGGCAATGCGCTTGCCATCAAATACAGCGATGGCGGGCCGGCCGATCCCGTCGTCGAAGTCTTCGATATGCTGCCGGGCGAAGCGGCCGTCGCTGCGTTGCAGCGCATTTTTACGCAGAAGACCGAGAAGGCCGTCAGCACACGTTGCGTGCTCATGCCTTACACCGAAGGGGTCACGCCCGTAGGCATCATGCGATACGTCTTTAGTCCCGACGCCGCCTATCATGAGGAGTTGAACGCCGTCGCCAACCCTGACGAGGTCGGCGAACCGCCTTGCGGCGAATGGGGCGAAGCCCCGGACGGCATTCAGTATTTCGAGGTGCAATCACCCGAACTGCGAACGCTTCTATTCGTTCGCGTCGGCCAGGATGAGCCTTTGTTTGACGAGCAGACACTGCAAGTCCTGCCGCCCGGATAGCGCCGGGAGATATCAGCCGTAATGCCAACTTGGCTTTGGCTGAGTGCCGGTGAACATCACGCCGATGCGATCCTCGCGGCGCCAGCGGACCACGGCCTCGTAGGCAATGCCGTCGGTCGGAACATAGAGCAGGAACTCATCGGGCACGCGCGCGTCGATCGAGACCTTCAATTCGGCGCCGCCGGCATGCATGTTGCGCAGCGTGCATGTGACCTCGGAATTGGTCATGCCGGTCAGGATCGTCGCGCCCTTCAAGACGCGCTGCCGGCGTTTGTCCCTCTGTTCGTCCTCGGCCATTGCACGCAATCCAGCCATCTTCGCGTCTCGGGCGTTCTGATCGGGAGGATTATTAGACCTGCCTGATAAAAATAGCGTTATCACCGTAGTGAGACTGGGCGATTTTCGCGATTCCTGGCTGGAAGAAAAAGGCGCCGCGAAGCACGGCGCCGAATGATGCTTGTTGTCGGCCTGCTTACCTATAGGGCGAGTAGCATTGCTGGCGCGGCCCGTAATAGGGCTGGAAGGTGTTGTCCCAGGCGCGGTACGACCGGTAGCGATTGTAACACCATTGGACATGTGCACTGGAAAGCCGCCCTGCGCGATAATAGCGGCGCGGTGGCGGCGCGTCGTAGTAGTTATAGTTGTTGTACAGGCTGCCAAGGCCGAGCCCCAAGCCCAAGCCAAGAATCGCGGCGCCCGCACCATCATCATAGTAGCCGCCGCGGTAAGGGCGGCGATGGTGGCGCCAGCGCCAGCTGTCGTCCCAGCCGCCATTGTCCCAGTGTCTCGAAAAATGACGGCCGCGGAAATTGTTGGACCGCCATCTCCAATCATTGTCGCCGTGCCATTGCCGAAAGCCGCGATTGCGCCAACGCCAGATCTGCCTGTCGTTGCCGCCTGCCCAATCTTCACGAATTTGCACGATGTCGGCGGCATTGCCCGCCACCGGCAGCAGGGGTTTGGGCATCGGCCCGGCAAGCGAGGGGGCCGAGAGGCCGGCGATCAGACCGAGGGCCATCAGCCCGGATCTGACGGAAGATAAAAAGAGCGGTTTCATCGCACTCTCCGAAGGTTCAGGCCCCACGCCCAGAATACCCCGGGGAAGGGTCTATTGATGGAACTTTCCATCTGAACGGAAGATGAACAAAAAGGTTCCGTCAACCATGGCGAGCGCGCGATCAATCAGAGCCGCTTGGTTTCTGCGCCCTTGTTTTCGGGCGCGCTTGCGGGCAAAGGTCAAAGCTATGTCGCTGCGCCTTGCCACCTTCAACGTCGAAAACCTGATGAACAGGTTTGATTATTCCGGATACCGCAATCAGCTCAACGAAGATCGCACGCTGGCGCTTTTCGACATCCAGAGCGAGGCCGAATACAAGATGCTCGAGCAGGCGCGGGCGATCGCGCAATCCGACGACACGCGGCAGTTGACGGCGCTGGCGATCGCGGCCACCCGCGCCGACATCATCTGCATGCAGGAGGTCGACAATATCGAGGCGCTGAGGGCCTTCGAATATGGCTATCTATTCAAGATGGTGGGGCAAGGTTACCGGCAGAAATACACCACCGCCGGCAATGATTCGCGCGGCATCGACGTCGCCGTGATGATGCGCAACGAGACCGCGCAGGGTCAGCCGATCGAATTCGTGCGCATGACCAGCTACGCCTATGTCACGTTCGAGCAATTCGGGCTGCACACGGCGGAATTGGCAGCGCTCGGTCACCAGGCCAATGAGCGCATCTTCCGGCGCGACTGCCTGGAAGTCGATCTGTCCGTGGCTGGCGCGCCGTTGACGCTCTATCTCGTGCATTTCAAGTCGATGGGCTCGCCCCGCAACGGCCTCGACGGCCGCGAGGCGACAATGCCGCTGCGCATCGCCGAGGCGCAAGCGGTGCGCCGGATCATCGAGGAGCGCTTCGGCAAGGACCATGCCGCCGACAAGCGCTGGGCAATCTGCGGCGACATGAACGACTACCGGCAGCGCGTGAAGATCACCGGCGATGCCGTCGACGGCTATCGCTTCGAGGTCATCGACGAGACCCGGTCCTGCATCGACGTGCTCACTGCCGGCGGCTTTTGCGAAAACGCGGTCGAGCGGCGGCCGGAAATGGATCGCTGGACTTTCTATCACACGCGCGGACCGGAAGAGCGGCATCTCTGCCAGCTCGACTACATCCTTCTGTCGAGGGCGCTAGCCAGACAGAACGCCACCGCCGTTCCCGATATCATCCGCAACGGCCAGCCTTGGCGGACTATTTTTCCGGCGGGTCAGGAGGTCGAGCGCTTTCCACGCGCCGGATGGGACCGGCCGAAGGCATCCGACCATTGCCCTGTAGCAATTGCCCTCGACATGGCGTGAGACAGGCGTGAGTTTCGACCTGCCGCGCAACGTCATCCTGCCGGTCGATGCCATCGACGTCAGGCTCGATCCCGGCCCGCATCCGTTCGAGCGCGATAATGCCGAAGCGATCGCCGCAAACTGGCGGCGTGAGACCGCAGCCAAGCCGGCGCTTTTCGACGGCACCGTGGTGCTGCTTTCCGCTCTCAGCTATCGCGACAATCGCCTCCTTGGCCGCTGCCATGCGGTGCGGTATTCGACCTTCATGCTTTGGCGCGGCAATCGACAGGTGGCCGGGGCCGAGCACGCCTATGCCCATGCCATGCTGGTCGCCGGCGACAATGCGCTGGTGGCGATCCGCATGGCGCCGCATACGGTCAATGCCGGGCGCATCTACTTCGCCGCCGGTTCGTTCGAGCCAACCGATTTCCGCGACGGCCTTGTCGACGTCGACTTGAACATGATCCGCGAGGTGCGGGAGGAGACCGGCCTCGACCTGTCAGGCGCGACACGCGGCAAGCGCCACTACGCCCTGTCGACGGCAAGCGGCACGGTGATCTTTCGCCGCTACCGCGAGACGGCCTCCGCCGACGACCTGGCACAGCGGATCAGCGCTTTCGTCGCGGCCGAGTCAGAGCCTGAAATCGAAGGCCCCGTCATCATCCGCAATGCAGCCGACCTGCCGGACGGGTTGATGCCGCATATGAGACCGCTGATCGAATGGCACTTTGCGGGCAAGGATTCCGACTCTAACGTCGCGACCTGCCTTCAATAGCCTTGTCGCTACGGGCAGCGACAAAATACAGCAGCACGCCGAGACCCAGGAGCGCCCCCATCGCCGTTCCCATCGTCTGCCCAATTACCTGCTGGAAGTCAGCGGTGACGCGATCGGGATTATCCATTCCATAACGGATCAAATTCCACCAAAGCCCTGCCAAGGCGGATTCGACGATCACCATCGCCAGAGCCAGTCGCCCTTTCTTGCTCATCCATTGTTCCCCCTTAGTCCCCAACAGCATTGTTATCATTGCAGATTGTGCTGCGACAAGGGCAGGTTGCATAAAAAATTGGCAGCGTCTGGAGGCGATACTTGCTGCAACGCCTACTCATGCCTCAGCGCGTCGATGGGGTTGAGCCGTGCGCCGCGCAGCGCCGGGAAGAAGCCGAACACCATGCCGATCAGCGCGGAGAAGCCGACCGCAAGCAGGATGACCGCCGGGCTTGGCGCAAACGGGATCGTCAGCGTCACCGAGGCGAGGCCGGCAAGGGCCAGGCCGATCAGGATGCCGATGATGCCGCCAAGCAGCGACAGCACGGTTGCCTCGACCAGGAACTGGATGAGAATATGCTTTTCATGGGCGCCGATAGCGAGCCTGATGCCGATCTCGCGCGTGCGTTCGGTTACCGACACCAGCATGATGTTCATAATGCCGATGCCGCCGACGAGCAGGCTGACGCCGGCGACGGCACCGAGCATGCCAGTCATGGTGGTGGTGGCGCTGGCCATGGCATCGGCGATCTGGGTCATGTCGCGGATCGAGAAATCATCGTCACGGTCGGGCGTGATGCGGCGCGTGTCGCGCAAGATGTCCTCGACGCGCGTCTGCAGCACCGTGGTTGGCGTACGGTCGTCGGCGGCGACATAGATCGATTCGATATCGCGATTGCCGGCAATGCGACGCTGATAGGCGGCGAGCGGCATCAGCACGACATTGTCCTGGTCCTGGCCGAAGCCGGTATAGCCCTTCGGTTCCAGCAGGCCGATGATCTTGCAGGAGGTGCGGTTGACGCGGATGATCTCGCCTTCGGGGTCCCCGGCGCCGAAGAACTGCTGGCGCACCGTCTCGCCGATGAGGCAGACGCCGGTCCCCGAGCGGGTTTCCGAATCGCTGAACGGGCGGCCCGAGACCAGCTTCCAGTCGCGGGCATCGAGATAGGCGCTGTCGGTGCCGGTGACGCCCGAGGTCAGGCTTTCGGTGCCGAAAATGACGCGTACCTGCTTTTGCGAGGCCGGCGAGATGGCGCGCGCGCCGTCCAGATGCGCGACAAGCGCTGCAAGATCCTTGTCGCCGAGCGGCCGGACCACCTGGTCGAGCCCTCCAGGTCCGCCAGGCCCGGCAGGGCGGCCGGAACGGACGACGAGCAGGTTGCTGCCGAGCTTGGAAATATCGGACTTGACCTTTTCGGTGGTGCCCGAGCCGATGGTCAGCATGGCGATGACGGCAGCAACGCCGATGACGATGCCGAGCAGCGTCAGGAACGAGCGCAGCACGTTGCGGCGGATGGAGCGGAGCGAGAGGCGGACGGTTTCCCAGATCATGGCTAGGCCATCTCGAGATTGGCTGTGTCCGAGGCGACATGGCCGTCGAGGAAACGGATCGTGCGCTGCGCATAGCCGGCAACATCGGCTTCGTGCGTGACCATGGCGATGGTCAGGCCGAGCTCGCTGTTCAGCTGCGTCAGGAGCTCCATGATCTCGTGCGTGCGGGCGGTGTCGAGATTGCCGGTCGGCTCGTCGGCAACGAGCAGCGTCGGCCTGGTGACGATGGCGCGGGCGATCGCCACGCGCTGCTGCTGGCCGCCGGACAGCTCGGCCGGCGTATGATGCTCGCGGCCGACAAGGCCGACCTCGGCAAGTGCCTGCATGGCAAGGCCGCGGCGCTCGCGGGCACCGACGCCGCGATAGATCAGCGGCAGTTCTACATTCTCGGCGGCCGTGGTGCGCGGCAAGAGATTATAGCCCTGGAAGACGAAGCCGACATAGAGGTTGCGCAGCACAGCGCGGCGGTTGCGGTCGAGACGGCCGGCGTCGATGCCTTCGAAGCTGTAAGTCCCAGCGGTCGGCGTGTCGAGGCAGCCAATGATGTTCATGGCCGTAGATTTGCCCGAACCGGACGGGCCCATGATGGCGACGAATTCGCCGCGCCTGATGGCGAGGTCGACGCCGGCCAGCGCATGCACCCGGGCCTCGCCCTGGCCATAGCTTTTCCAGACCTTGTCGAAGCCGATGAGGGTCGCGCCCGATGCCACGATCAGCTCCGCTGCTGCGAGGCGGTAATGACTTGCGCGCCTTCCTCCAGGCCGGAGACGATCTCGGTCAGTTCGCCATCTGTCGAGCCGACCCTGACGTTGACCGGATGCGGCCGCCCATTCTCCAGCACGTAGAGCGTGCGCGAGCCGTCGGTGGGCTTCGTCGCCGCCTGGCGCTGGCGGTTGCCGCCGGGGCGTCCCATGCGGCCGGTGAACAGGTCGGTGAGGCTCCAGCCGCGCTCCGCCGTCTGCGCCGGCCGGTAGCGGAAGGCGATCGACGGCACGGTGAGCACGTTTTTGGCCTGCTTGGTGACGACCGAGACGGTGGCGGTCATGCCGGGCCGCAACAGAAGCTCGCTGTTGTCGACATCCAGCCTTGCATCGTATGTGACGACGCCGTCGGTGGTGACCGAGGCATAGGAAATGTCGCGGATTTCGGCGTCGAATGGCCGTTCGGGGAACGCGTCGACGGTGAAGCGCGCATGCTGGCCAGGTTTGACGGCGCCGATATCGGCCTCGTCGACCGCAGCTTTCAGTTCCATGTTCTTCAGATCCGCGGCGATGACGAACAGCACCGGCGCCTGCAGCGAGGAGGCGACCGTCTGGCCGGGATCGACCGAGCGCGTCAGTATGATGCCGTCGATCGGAGCGTAGATGGTACTCTTGGCAAGATCCGTCTGCTGCGCCTTGAGATCGGCATTGGCCATGGCGAGGTTGGCTTTGGCGATATCGAGCGCTGCCTTCGAGCGGTCGCGCGTGGCGGTTGCCGCTTCAAGCGACTGGTCCGTCGCCATGCCGCGCTTGGTCAGTTGCGCCGCGCGCACCAGCGCCTTTTCGTTTTCGGCCAGGGTCACGGTGGCGTCCTCGACGCTCGCCGCCGCTGCCTTGGCGGAGGCCTGGGCGCGCTCGATCTGCACCTCCAGCTTGGCGGTGTCGAGCGCGGCCAGCACATCGCCCTTCTTCACCAGCTGATTCTCGTTGACCGAGACCGAGCGGACGACGCCGGAGAGTTCGCTGGAAATATCGACCTGGGTGAGGGGCTGCAGTGTGCCGGTAGCCGAAACTGCGACGGTAAGATCGGCCATGGCGGCCAGTGTCGTGGTATTCTCGATCTTGGCGGGCGAGCCCGCATACCACTGGTAGCCGACGACGCTCGCGGCGACGGCAAGCAGTGCGAACATTGGGTAAAGCCAACCGCGACGGCGTTTTGTCTTCAGGCCCTGGTGGTCAAGCCCGAGCGCCGTCTCGATGGCGGAAGCGGATTCCGTCTTTGGCAGATTGACAATCTGGTCCACGCCGGACCCCTATGTTCAGTGATATCCCATCAGTGCACAAATCAGGCCTAATGGTTCAAAATTCAAATTAAATTTCGCTCATGTTGGGAATGAGGCAGAGGACTTACTGAGATGCAGCCGCGGAATTACTTGCTTTACGACGTATTCACCACCAACCGGCTGGCCGGCAATCCGCTGGCCGTGGTGCTCGACTGTGACGGGCTGGACGTTGCGGCGATGCAGGCGGTGGCGCGCGAGTTCAACCTGTCCGAAACCGTTTTCGTGCTGCCGCCTGATAATCCCAAGCATCGGGCCCGCATCCGCATCTTCACACCCGACTATGAAATGCCCTTCGCCGGCCACCCAACCGTCGGCTCGGCGATAGCGCTCGCCGAAATGGCGGGAGAGGCCGCCGGCATCTTCGTGCTCGAGGAGAATATCGGCCCGGTGCGCTGCGCTGTCAGCAAGCACGACGGTTCGACCTTTGCCGAGTTCGACCTGGCGAAACTGCCGGCGCAGCTGGAATTGTCGGCCGATCCCGAGGCGATCGGGGCAGCCCTTGGCCTCGGACCGCACGAGATCGGCTTCGAGAACCACCGCGTTTCATTCTGGTCGGCGGGCGTGCCTTACGTGACCATCCCCGTCGCCAATCTGGAGGCGGCCGCCCGGATCAGGTTGGACAACCAGGCCTGGTCGGAACTCGCACCACGTAAAAGCGAATGGGCTTTCGCCAGCCCCTACATCTATTGCCGCGAGACGGTGCACCACGACAGTGCCTTCCATGTCCGCATGATGGTGCCCGGCAATCCGTCCTACGAAGACCCGGCGACCGGCTCAGCGGCCGCCGCCTTCGCCGGCGCGATCATGCATTTCGACCGCCCGACCGACGGCGTTTCACAACAGTGGATCGAGCAGGGGCTCGAGATGGGCCGGCCTTCGCGCATTCGCCTCGAACTGAATGTCGAAGGTGGCAAACTGGCGGCCGCCCGCATCGGCGGCCACGCGGTCAAGGTGGCGGAAGGCAGGCTCTTCGTCTGATCGTTGTCGGCTTCAAGCGATTTGTCGGGAAATGAATCCGGCAGGGCTGGACATGGCGGATGTCGGCGGCTATATGCCCGCCAACGCCGGTTTTTCCGGCCGAGTGGGTGCGTAGCTCAGTTGGTAGAGCAGC
Source organism: Mesorhizobium sp. M0991 (assembly GCF_040318915.1). Classification (NCBI taxonomy): domain Bacteria; kingdom Pseudomonadati; phylum Pseudomonadota; class Alphaproteobacteria; order Hyphomicrobiales; family Phyllobacteriaceae; genus Mesorhizobium; species Mesorhizobium sp. M0991. Next base: position 32,875 of record NZ_JAMYNE010000009.1, on the reverse strand, counting down.
TGACTCTTAATCAGCGGGTCCACAGTTCAATCCTGTGCGCACCCACCAAAAATCTCCAGGATTTGGTGGAAAGACCTTAGCGAGCCGCGGCGCGAGACAGCGTTTTGCCCGTCGCACATGTCGGCAAGCGGCTAGTCGACTCGCCCGACTACTGGATAGTGGGCCTCAGATAGGTCAGGATTGCTCGCGTTATGGCCAAGACGCCGTCAACGGCATCGAAGCTTGTCTTGCTTTTGCCGGCGATCCATTCGAGTTCCGGATGCCTGGGCAGTCGAAGTGCATGGAATAGCGCCTCGCCCGAGAGACCGCCCAGGCCAAAGGATGTAGGCTCATCGTCTGCGTAGTAAGGAAGGCTAAAATCCAGCCGGATCGGCCCACCATATCCAAGCTTTAGTTTCATCACGACTAGAACCTCGTGGCCAAAAGCATCTTCTATCGTGCCCCTAAAGCTGAGGTCACGAAGAAAATAATCGTGTGACGATCTATCCAGCCCCATGGAACTCCACAGTCTCCACGTGTGTGCTTTTAACTCCTTGTAATTCGTAAATTTTCTCATCTCGGGGGTGAGGCGCGTGGGCAGATCAGCGTAGCCGGTCTCTTCTCTCCACTCCTCAGCCGCGTTGCGAAAATCCTCAAAAATCCGGACGGTTTCTGGATCCGCGGGTTCCTTGGAAAAGTAGGAAATCCGCTTTTGAGAAATCATCTCGCATAGGTCCTCGACCGAATGGCCTGATCGTTCAGCCCAATCCTCCGTGGCCAACATCCATGGTGAACTGTATGTGAGCCCGGCAAAGGCCCCAGCCTTCCGATCGAAATCGCGGACAATTCGCGCATAGACTTCGCGAATGCCCTGCTTCGGGTCACGAAAAGGATATGGCGGTTCATTCATCGCAGCCGTCTGGTCCTTACTTCTCCGAAACCCCAGCCTCGGCAAAACTTGCCATGCGGGCATGGCACTCCAATGCCGAGCGGACCATGTTGACCGCCAGGCAGGCGCCGGAGCCTTCGCCGAGACGCATGCCGAGATCGAGCAGGGGCGGCAGGCCGAGCGCCTCCAACAGGCGGCGATGGCCCGATTCGGCCGAGACATGGGCTGCCAGTGTGTGCGCGAGGCCGGCCGGATGCAATCTCGCCAATGGTGCCGCGGCGGCGGTGCAGACGAAGCCGTCGAGCAGCACCGGCACGCCGAGATGGCGCGCCGCCAGTGTTGCGCCCAAGATCGCCGCAAGCTCGCGCCCGCCGAGGGCTGCCGCTATCTTCAGGGGGTCGGCTAGCGCCGGGGCGTGGCGCTTCAGGCCGGCCTCGATGGCGACGATCTTGCGCACGAGGCCGGCATCGTCGACGCCGGTGCCGCGCCCTGTCCATCGTTCCGCGCCGCCGCCGAACAGCGCGGTCGAGATGGCTGCCGCCGGCGTGGTGTTGCCGATACCCATTTCGCCGAAGCAGACAAGGTCGAGATCCCTGCTGATCGCGTCGTAGCCGGCCGAGACGGCGGCGAGGAAGGCCTCGTCGTCCATCGACACTTCTTGCGTGAAATCGCCGGTCGGACGGTCGAGGTCGAGCGGGATGACGTCGAGTTCGGCGCCGGCGATGCGGGCAAGCTGGTTGATGGCGGCGCCGCCGCCGGCGAAATTTGCCACCATCTGCACGGTCACCTCCGAGGGGAAGGCCGACACGCCTTGCGCGGTGACGCCGTGATTGCCGGCAAAGACGAAGACCTTGACGCGGTCGAGCTTTGGCATGTCGCGGCCCTGCCAGCGCGCCAGCCAGGCGGCTATCGTCTCCAGCCGGCCGAGGCTGCCTTGCGGCTTGGTCAGCGTGTCCTGGCGGCGGGCGACGGCATTGGCCGCGGCGTCGCTGCCATTGGGCAGGTCGAGGCAGGCGGCGCGCAATTCATCGAGCGATTTGAAAGGCATGGGGGCGAAATCTCCGAAACAGAGTCAGGAAAGGGAAACGGAAGCGACGAGCAGGATTGCGATCTCGCCCAGTTGCTGCAGGGCGCCGACGGTGTCGCCGGTCTGGCCGCCGACCTGGTTCAGGCACAGCGCGCGGAAGGCGGCGAGTAGCCCAAGCAGGATGAGTGCTGCGAAGGCGGCGCCTACCCCAAGCGCCAGCAGCGCGGCCGCACCGAGCACAGCACCGGCTATAGCGGTTTCGGCGGTGACTGTGCCTGCATCAACCGAGAGGCCGTCGGCGCGGGCCGGTGGCAGCAGGAGCATGAAGGCGCCGAGCAGGCCGCGCGAAGCCGCTTGCGCGGCAATGAGGGCCCAGAAGACATGAGCCGGGCCGGCGAATCCAGAGAGCACGCTCCAGCGGATCAGCAGCGAGATGCCGAGCGCGCAGGCGCCGTAGGCACCGATGCGGCTGTCGCGCATGATCTCCAGTTTCCTGTCGCGCGTCTTGCCGCCGCCAAAGCCGTCGGCGACATCCGAAAGCCCGTCTTCATGCAGGCAGCCGGTGGCAAGCAAGATTGCGGCAAGGGTCAACGCTGCAGCAGGACCCTCGGCAAGGCCGAGCTTCGTTCCGACGGCGTAGACCAGCGCACCAGCCAGAGCGACGGCGAGACCGGCAACGGGCGCAGCCCAGATCGCAGCGGCAAGGCTGCGGCCACGGAAGTCGGCTCTCGGCAGCGGCAGCCGGGTAAAGAAGACGAGGCAAAGCGCGATGTCTTCGAGGAGCTGCCGTTGCGAGGGGATCTGGAGTTTGAGCATGATCTATTCTGAAAACCGGCTACCACTTTTCGGGATCATGCTCTCGCCCCTCGCAATGGCATGGAAGAACGTGCCGCTGACATTGCCGCGCCGGTAGCCCGAAGCGCCGAGCGGATTGCCTTGTCCGTCGGCGAGGTCGGCCAGCGGCTCGTCATTGCCGGTCGTAACCATCTGCGCGTAATGGAATTCGTGGCCGCGGATCAGCATGCCTTGGCCGCCGAGCGGACACCCGGACCGCAGCCGCGCCTCGCGGTAGCCGAGATTCATCTTGCGCTTGGCGAAGCTGGTCGAATGGCCCAGCAGGCCAAGCATCCGATGCGTCTCGCCCGACGCGTCCTCGAGCGCCTCGCCGAGCACCATGAAGCCGCCGCACTCACCATGCACCGGCCGCGAGGCGGCGAACCGCGCCATGCCGGCCCTGAAATTCGCCGCGGCCGCGAGGCGGCCGGCATGAAGCTCGGGATAGCCGCCGGGCAGCCAGCAGACATCGCAATTGTCGCCAGGCGCCTCATCGGCGAGCGGCGAGAACGGAACGATCTCGGCGCCGGCCTTGCGCCAATGCGCGGCGACATGCGGATAGAGGAAGGTAAAGGCGGCGTCCTCGGCCAGCGCAATGCGCTGGCCGGGCGGCGGCAGCGCGTCGTCGAAATTGCCCGGCGCGGGCGTGAATGGCGCCGCCAGCGCCATAATGGCGTCGAGGTCGAGCGAGCGCTCGACCATGTCGGCCAGCCGGTCGAGATGCGCCATCAGATTCTCATATTCGCCGGCCTGGACGAGGCCGAGATGGCGCTCGGGCAGGTTCAATGTCGGGTCGCGCAGGATTGAGCCGACGACGGGCAGGCCGAGCGCTTCGATGGCATCGCTGCAAAGCCGGCGATGGCGCTCGCTGCCCAGCCGGTTGAGCACGACCCCGGCCATGCGTACATCCGCGTCATAGGTGGCAAAACCCTTGGCGACGGCCGCTGCCGTGGTCGACTGGCCGGAAACGTCGAGCACCAACAGCACCGGCAGGCCATAAAGTCGGGCAAGGTCGGCGGCCGAGCCGGTGCGGCCCGGAGCAGCCGGAATCCCGTCGAACAGGCCCATGGCGCTTTCGAGGAAGATGAAGTCGGCGTCCTCGGTCGTTTCGCCAGCCAGCGCGTTGAGCAGGGCGGGCGGCATTGCCCAGCTGTCGAGATTGACGCCGGACAACCCCGTAGCGGCAGTGTGGAAGCCGGGATCGATATAGTCCGGGCCGGACTTGGCGCCGCGCACCTTCAGGCCGCGCCGGGCAAGCGCGCGCAAAATGCCGATGGTGACGCTGGTCTTGCCCGAGCCCGAGCGCGGCGCGCCGATGATGATGGCGCGGGTCATGGCTCACCCGCCAGTGCCGCGCGCATCCCGACGATGCCGCCAACGACGATCAGCGCCGGCGAGGTCAGACCGGCTGCGGCCGTTTCTTCGGCAATGGTAGCGAGTGTGGCGACGACGATGCGCTCCTGCGGCGTCGTTGCGGCAACGATGACGGCGGCGGGCGTCGAAGATGGCAGGCCGCCCTCGAGCAGCGAAGCGACGATCAGCGGCAGATTGGCCATGCCCATATAGATGACCACCGGCTGGCCGGTGCGGGCGATGGCGGCCCAGTCGAGATCGTCATCGGTGCCGGCGGCGTGACCGGTTGCCAGGATCAGCGCCTTGTTGATGCCGCGCATGGTGCCGGGAATGCCGGTTGCGGCCAGCGCGCTGAGGCCGGACGTCAGGCCAGGCAGGATGCGGAACGGGATAGTTTCCCCGGCCAGCGCCAGCGCCTCTTCGCCGCCACGCCCGAAAATATAGGGGTCGCCGGCCTTCAGCCTGACGACGCGCCGGCCCGCGCGCGCCAGCCGGACCAGCAGAGCGGTGATGTCGTCCTGCTTCATCGAGGGCTTGCCACCGCGCTTGCCGGCATAGAACAGTTCCGCGCCCTCGGCGACGGCGACGACTTCCGGCGAGACCAGCGCGTCATAGACCAGCGCGTCGCACTGTCCGAGGGCGGCCAGTACTTCCAGCGTCAGGCAGCCGGGATCGCCGGGGCCGGCGCCGGCCAGCCAGACATGCCCGGGCTCAAGCTGGCGCGGCTTGAAGTTCAGCCGGGTGAGCGCCTGCTCGACCGTAGTGTTTCTATTGCTGCCGCTCACAATCCGTCCCGTCCGCGAAAGCGCCGCTGGTAGTGCGCGTCGTAAAGTGAACTTTCGCTAAAATCTTCCGCCGCCAGCGAGCGGCCGACGAAGATGATCGCCGTGCGTTCCATTGGATCGGCGCCTAGCTGCGCCTCAATGGTGGCCAGCGTGCCTGTCAGCACGCGCTCGTCCGGCCAGGAGGCGCGGAAGACAACGGCGACCGGACAGTCAACGCCGTAGTAGGGCGTCAGCTCTGCGACGACGCGGTCGAGGGCGTGGATGGCGAGATGGATGGCCAGCGTGGCGCCGGTGCGGCCGAAGCCGGCCAGCGTTTCGCCGGGCGGCATCTTTGACGCGCGGCCGGAGATGCGGGTCAGCACCAGGCTTTGCGCGACTTCCGGAATGGTCAGCTCGCGGCGCAGCGCGGCGGCCGCGGCGGCAAAAGACGGCACGCCTGGCGTCAGCGTGTAAGGGATGCCGTGCTTTTCCAGCCGGCGGATCTGTTCGGCAACGGCGCTCCACACCGAAAGGTCGCCGGAATGCAGGCGAGCGACGTCATGGCCGGCCGCGTGGGCGGCCAGATATTCGGCCTCGATCTCGTCGAGCGACATCGGCGCGGTGTCGATCAACCGCGTCCCGGGCGCGCAGTGCTGCAACAGCTCCGGCGCGACGATCGATCCGGCATAGAGGCAGACGGGACAACTGCCGAGCAGGCGGCTGCCGCGCAAGGTGATGAGGTCGGCAGCACCTGGACCGGCGCCGATGAAATGGACGGTCATGCCGCATCTCCGCTGATGGCGATGGCGCAGGTGACAGCACCGAGCACGGTGCGCGGCCCGAGCAGTTTTGCGCCTTTGCCGGCGGCGGCAAGCGCCGAGGCTTCGGAAACAGACGGCGTGCCGGCATGCTCCTGCGATAGGTCGGAGTGGCTGGTCGTAGACGCAGCTTTGAGTTCGGCCTGCTCGACAACGATTACCGGAAGGCGGAGTTCGCGTCCGGCGGCGAAGATTGCCGCTTCATCCTGCTTGAGAGACGCGGTCGCGAGGGCCGAAAGCGCGGGCAGGGCAAGCCCGTGCGCTTCCAGGGCGGTTTCTACCGCAGCAAGCACGTCCCGCGCGCTGACGCCTTTGCGGCTGCCGATGCCCGCGACCATCATGGCTTGACCCAGCTCCATTGGGTGACCGGCATAGCCGGCCGCCACGCCTGCATCGAACCGACTGGCGAAGTACGGGATATAGCAATGCGGGTGAGTTCGCCGCCGTGCGCAGCGTTACGGGAAAGCAGCAGCGCCTCCATCTCCAGCGTCACCGCGTTGGCGACGAGGCGGCCGCCGACAGGTAAGGCATCGAGGGCTCTTTCCAGCACTCCGGCATCGCTGCCGCCGCCGCCGATGAAGATCGCCGCCGGCGTTTCCAGTCCGGCAAGAGCTTGCGGTGCCGAACCTTCGACGACGGCGAGACCGGGAACGCCGCAGGCCGCGGCGTTGCGTCGGATGCGGGCGGCGCGGGCCGGATCGGCCTCAACGGCGATCGCGCGCATGGAAGGATGGGCCAGCATCCATTCGATGCCGATGGAGCCCGAGCCGGCGCCGATGTCCCACAGCAGTTCGCCGCGCCTTGGCGCGAGAGCGGACAGGGTGACGGCGCGCACTTCGCGCTTGGTGATCTGGCCGTCATGCTCGAACAAATGATCGGCAAGTCCCGCTGTCAGCGGCAGGATGCGTGCTTGCGGAGTCGATTCAACTTCGATCGCGAGCACGTTGAGCGGATTGATCTTTGCGAGGTCGAAGGTGCCGGCGCTCGCTGAGCGCAGCCTTTCGTTCGAGCCGCCGAGCGCCTCCAGAACGGTCAGCTGCGAGGCGCCGAAGCCGAGCTCTGTCAGCAGACCGGCAATCGCTCCCGGTGCATCGCTGTCCGAGGTCAGTGCGAGAATGCGGGTGCAAGGATGCAGCAACGGCCGGATCAGGTCGAGCGAGCGGCCATGCAACGAAATGGTCTCGACGTCCTGCAGCGCCCAGCCCAGGCGTGAGGCGGCCAGCGAAAAGGCCGAGGGCGCGGGGATCACCCGCATATCCTCTGCCGCGACCTTGCGGGCGAGGGTGACGCCGACACCGTGGTAGAAGGGATCGCCGGAGGCCAGCACGCAGACGCGTCTGCCGGGGAGCGCCAGCACGTCGCGCAGCTCGGCATCGAAAGGCGTCGGCCAGGCGCGCGCTTCACCTTTGGCGAGCGACGCGACGAGGGCAAGGTGGCGCTTGCCGCCGAAGACGAATTCGGCCTCCGCGATCAACCGCTTGGCCTCGTCGCCGAGACCCGCTACACCGTCCTCGCCGATGCCGATGATCGTGAGCCACTTTGAGGTGAGCTTGGCGCCGCGCGGACCTTCAGCAGGCATGATGACCTACCGCATTCTGATCCTCGGCGGAACCACCGAAGCCCGGCAATTGGCCGGAAAGCTGGCCGTGCGCGCGGATATTTCGGTCATGCTGTCGCTGGCCGGCCGCACCGAAAGCCCGGTCGCGCAAGGGGTGCCGGTGCGGGTCGGCGGCTTCGGCGGTGCCGACGGGCTGTCGGCATATCTCCGCCAGAACCAGATCGACCTGCTGATTGACGCCACGCATCCCTATGCGGCGCAAATCTCCGCCAATGCTGCGGAAGCGGCGCGCATGACCGGCGTGACTATCGTTGCGCTCAGGCGTCCGGGCTGGGACCCTGCCGAAGGTGACCACTGGATGTTGGTCGATAGTGTTAACAGCGCGGTGACGGCTCTGGGATCGGTGCCGCGCCGCGTGTTCCTGGCGCTCGGGCGGCAGGAGGTCGCCGCCTTCGAGGCAGCTCCCCAGCATCATTATCTCATCCGCAGTGTCGACCCGGTCGAGCCCAGGCTCGCTGTGCCCGACGCGACCTATCTCTTGGCGCGCGGGCCGTTTCATGAGGTCGATGAGCGCGCGCTGCTCGAAAGCCGTGGCATCGAAGTCGTTGTTTCCAAAAACAGCGGCGGCGAGGCGACCTACGGCAAGATCGCGGCGGCGCGAGCGCTGGGAATCGAGGTTGTGATGATCCGCAGGCCGGCGCTGCCGGACGTCGCGTCGACCGAAACGATCGAATCTCTTGCCGCGATGGTCGATCATTTTCTGGTCAGGCATGTTCTTGGGCCCGCTGCCGAACGCGGCGTGTAGACCAGCGCCGCCTTGTCACCCCGCTTGATGATCCTGGTTTCAGGCGAGCCGATGATGATGCAGGTCGCCATGTCGGCCTTCTCGGCATCGGCGTCGGCCAGTAGAAAAACCTCGATGCGCTCGTCAGGGCGGCCGGCGGCACGGCCAAAGATCACCGGCGTGGTGCCGGGCAGGATCGCCGACAGGCATTCGAAGGCGCGGCCAAGCTGCCAGGGACGTGCCTTGCTGATCGGATTGTAGAGCGCGATGACGAAGCCGGCGCCCGCCGCAGCAAGCAGGCGTAGCTCGATCAGGTCCCACGGCTTCAGATTGTCGGACAGCGAGATGGCGCAGAAATCATGGCCGAGCGGCGCGCCGATGCGGGCGGCGACGGCGAGCATGGCGGTGATGCCGGGCACGATAGAGATGTCGACCGCGCGCCATTCGAGTGGGCCCGCCTCTATCGCCTCGCAGACGGCTGCCGCCATGGCGAAGACGCCGGGATCGCCGCCGGATACGACGGCGACATCGTGGCCTTCCGCGGCCTTCAGCAGCGCGTCCCTGGAGCGGGCGAGTTCCTCGCGATTGTCGGAGGCGATGCGGGTCTGGTCCGCGCGCAGGTCGAGCCGGTCGAGATAAGGCTTGTAGCCGTAGAAGAATTTCGCCTCGGCAACGGCGCGGCTGGCTTCCGGCGTCACCTGGTCGGCGTTGCCTGGCCCCAGGCCGATGACGGTCAGGCGGCCGCTCATGCTTCGGCTCTCAATGCATTTGGCCGGCCCGACCAGCCGGCCACCAGCACGATGGCGAAATAGGGCGCCTGGTCGTCGTTTTTGTCGGCAAGCCGCATCGAGACGCCGCCCGGCATGGTGCCGCGCTCGACATAGATGGCCCGCGCCAGCTTGTCGGTTGCCTCCAGCGCGCGCCTGATCTTGGGCAGGTTGCGTCCGACCTTCATGATCACCGCAGCGTCGGTATCGGCGAGGCGACGCGTCAGCTCGAATTCACTCATCGTGCCCGGCAGCACTGTCAGCACATCGTCGCCCTGGACGATCGGCAGGCCGGTCGCCGACCAGCAGCCGGACATGGCGGTGACGCCGGGAATGACTTCGGTCGGAAAGCGGTGCGCCAGCCGGACATGCAGATGCATATAGGAGCCGTAGAAAAGCGGATCGCCCTCCGACAGTACCGCGACCATCCTGCCGGCGCTGAGGTGCTCGGCGACCTTTTCGGCCGACTGCTCGTAGAAATCCGTTATCTGCGACCGGTAGTCGCGGTGATCCTTGTCGATTTCGGTCGTCACCGGATAGAGCAGCGGCAGTTCAATCAAATCGGGGCGAAAATGCGCGCCGACGATCGCGCGCGCGTTGCTGTTGTTGCCGCGCTTGGCGAAATGCGCGACGACATCGGCCTCGGCCAGCGCGCGCACTGCCTTCAGCGTCAATAGTTCCGGGTCGCCAGGACCGGTGCCGACGCCGACCAGCCTGCCTTTTGCAATCGCATTCATAGGCCCGGCCTTGCCAACGCATTAAGGGCGGCGGCGGTCATGGCGCTGCCGCCCAGCCGGCCGCGCACGATGGCGTAAGGCACGCCATAGGAATTTTCGGCCAGCGCATCCTTCGATTCAGCGGCGCCGACAAACCCAACCGGCATGCCGATGATCGCCGCCGGCTTTGGCGCGCCGTCGCGCAGCTTTTCCAGCAGATAGAAAAGGGCTGTCGGCGCATTGCCGATGGCGACGACCGAACCGGCCATTCGCTCGCCCCACAGGTCGATGGCGGCGGCCGAGCGGGTGTTGCCGATCTTTTTCGCGATGTCGGCGGTCTGCGGATCGCGCAGCGTACAGATTACCTCGTTGCCGGCCGGAAGCCGGGCGCGCGTGACGCCATGCGAGACCATCTGCGCGTCGCAGAAGATCGGCGCGCCGGCCCCCAACGCCGTGCGCGCGGCGGCGACGAAGTCGCTCGAGAAAACGAAGTGCCGCGCAGCCTCGACCTGGCCGCAGGCGTGGATCATGCGGATGGCGATGTCGGCCTCGGCTTCGGAAAAGCGCGACAGGTCGGCCTCGGCGCGGATAATGGCGAAGGAGCGCTCGTAGATCGCCGTGCCATCATGGATGTAGTCGTAGGCGTTCTGGGCGGGCATGCTCATTCCTGTCGGTAGATTTCGGTGATGCCGTCCGCGCCGAGCCTTGCCAGGCAAGCAGCAGCAGTTTCGCCGGGATGTCGTGCGCTGCGGATCGCCGCTGCAATGCGGCCGATGCCGTGCGCAGCGTCGTAGCCCGGCCTGTATCCGGCGGGCAATGCCTTTGCCGTCCCGTCCACGACAAGTCCGGCTCCGTTTTCGCCGCCGACCAGGGTCAGCGCCGCCGGGCCGGGACGGGCGCAGCCCTTGGCGCAGCCGGAGATGTGCAGCGTTAGCGAGGAATCGAGGATGTCGCGGTTTTCTGTAGCGATGATCTCGGCGATGTCGCGGGTGGCGATCCGGCCGGAGGCGCAGGCGGGTGCGCCGGGGCAGGCGGCGATCCTGGTGCGCGGATCGGCTGCGTCGGTGACAAAGCCGACGGTTGCGGCGGTTTTCTGGAGTGAAAGACATGCGGCTTGGGAGAGGCCGAGTAAAAGCAGCGCGCGACCCGGCGCCAGGCGGATTTCGGCGGCGCCGAGGGTGAGGGCCTCTTGCGTCAGGTCGATGAGCTTTTGCGCTGGTATGCTGCCGAAGGGGAGGCCGATACCGAGGGCGGTTCCGGTGGTGGCTAGGTTAAAAACTCCGATGGGCTGGCGTTCCGTCGCACCCCCCTCTGTCCTGCCGGACATCTCCCCCTCAAGGGGGGAGATTGCGCTTTGATCTCTATTTTCGGCAATGTCCGACGCTGCGGAGGAAGAGCCAACGACAAAACCGCCGATCTCCCCCCTTGAGGGGGAGATGTCCGGCAGGACAGAGGGGGGTAAAACGCGCCAACTTGCCAGAGATCCCAACTGTCTCTCGGTCAAATCCCGCGCATGGGCATCGCGGCCCTTTTCGGCAACCATCCTGAGAATGGCGACGGCGATGTCACAAGCCGCATCTTCCTCGGACATCGCCAGCGGCGTGGCACCCTGCGCATCCCCGGCGAGCGATACCCGCCACTTAATTCCGTCGGCGGTCCGCATCGCAGCCAGCCTGACATCGGCCGTAACCGCATCCATCGTCAGCCGTCCGCCACCATCGACAATCACTGAAACCTTTGGGCCGAGGCGCTGCGCCAAGCCGGCTCCATCAATTGCCGCCCGAATCCGCTCCGCCATCGGGCGCGGGTCGGCTATCTCCTCCGGGTCGAGCCCGGCCAGCGGGCCGGTCTCGACCGGCACGCCGGTGCGAACGGCAATACCCAGCGCATCGACCTCCATCGCCAGAAGCCGCGCGCTTGCCGGCATCAGGCCGCGTATCTGCAGGCTGCCGCGGGCGGTCACTTCCACGATGCCGTTGCCATGGCGCAAGGCGGATTCGCAGAGTCCGATCAACGACTTCGGCAACAGCCCTCCAGCGACCGGATTGAGCCGCACCAGCAGCCCGTCGCCGGTTTGCATCGGTGCCGATAAAGCGGGGCAGGCGCCACGGCGCGAGAAAGCGTTCATGCCGCCACCCCCAGCGCTTGCGCTTCGGCAATTAGTGCGGCGAGATCGTCATCGATCGAATTGCGCAGCGGATGCCAGAGACCGCGCCGCCGGGCCGAGAGAAAACGCTCGGCGATGACTTTTGCGGCTGAAGGGTTTTCGCGCAGGATGAAGGCGCGGACCACGGGGTCGCCGAGATAGGCGTCGTGCACGGCCTCGATCAGCGTGCCTGATATGGCATGGGTAGTCTCGGCAAAGCCGACCAGCCGATCAACTGTCTCGGCGAATTCCGAAGCACCGCGCGGCCCGTGGCGCATCTGGCCGGCGATGAAGCGCGGATTGACGGCGCGCGCCCGCACGACCCGGGATACGGCCTCGCCAACCGAGCGCGGCTTCGGCTTTTGCGGGTCCGTGGTGTCGAGCACGATCACGTCGGCGTTTTTGCCGAGCGTGGCAAGCGCTGCCGAAAAGCCGCCGATAAAGGCGACGTCGGCCGAGCCTTCGAGGATGTCGCGGCCGGGGTCGTCGCCGGTATGAACCAGAAGGTCGGCCTCAGCGATGCGGCCCTCAAAAGCGCCGGGCGCCGAAACGCCTTCGCCCTCGGAGCCGCCATAGGCGTGCGAGGTGGCGTCGAGGTAGGCGCGGCCGATCTCTTCGCGCGCGGCCCAGTCGCCGCTCGACAACAAATCCTCGACACCGGCGCCGTAGGTGCCGGGTGAGGTGCCGAAAATGCGCGGGCTGATCTTCCCGTCTGCACGCGTCCTCGCCGCCAGCGGGTTTTCGGAAGCGTCCTCGTCGCGGGCGGCGACGGTGTTGGCCGCGGCGTCGATCAGCGCGATCTGGGTCGGGAACATGTCGCGGAACAGGCCTGATATGCGCCATGTAACGTCGACGCGCGGGCGGCCGAGCGTTGCCGGCGGCAGCACCTCGATGCCGGTGATGCGGCCGGTGGCGGAATCCCATTGCGGCCGGCAGCCCATCAGCGCCAGGCCTTGCGCGATCTCCTCGCCGCCGGTGCGCAGCGAGGCCGAGCCCCAGAGGTCGATGACCAGCGAGCGCGGCCAGTCGCCATGCGATTGCATGTAGCTGCGCAAGACCTCGTCGGCGGCCGCCCTGCCGAGATCGAAGGATGTCGGCGTCGGCATGGTGCGCGGGTCGGCGGTGAACAGATTGCGGCCGGTCGGCAGCACATCGCGCCGGCCACGCGCTGGTGCACCGGCCGGACCGGCAGCGACATGTCGGCCGTCGAGGGCGGCAAGCAGTGCGGTTTTTTCAGCTGCTGCGCTTTGCCGCCGTACCGGATCAGCCTCGCCTTCCGGCGAGCGACCGTAGATATGCAGGCCGTCCTTGATGGCGAAATCCTTGAGATCGCAGAGCCAGGCGTCGACGCGGCGCAGCGCTTCGTCGGGAGCGTCGGTTTGGGCAACCCCGGCGTCCGAGGCGAGGCCAGTTTTTTGCGCGGTTTCGACGATCAGTCTCGCCAGGCGGTCGCGGCGGCGGCGGTCGAGCCCGTCGGCCTGGGCATATTCGTCGACCAGTCGTTCAAGCCTATGCTGGTTTTCGTCAAGCCCGGCGCCGGTCAGCGGCGGCGGCAGATGGCCAAGGGTGACGGCGGCAATGCGCCGCTTGGCCTGTGCTGCCTCGCCGGGGTTGGAGACGATGAACGGATAAATGACGGGCAGGGCGCCGGTGACGATTTCGGGAAAGCAGTTTTCGCTGAGCGCGACGGTCTTGCCGGGCAGCCATTCCAGCGTGCCGTGGGCGCCGACATGGACGATTGCATGGATGCCGAGCGACTTGCGCAGCCAAAGGCCAAAGGCGACCAGCGCATGGCGCGGCGGCAGCGTCGGGTCGTGATAGTCGGCGCGGCGGTCGGCTGAGCGCCCGCGGTCAGGGGCGAGTGCCACGGTGACGTTGCCGAAGGTGGCTGCGCGGAAGGGGAATTTTGCGGCGGCAGGCGCTTGAACACCCCCCTCTGTCCTGCCGGACATCTCCCCCTCAAGGGGGGAGATTGCGCTGTTGTCTCTGCTTTCGCCAATTACCGAGGGCGTTAAGGGAGAGCCGGCGGCGAAACCGCCGATCTCCCCCCTTGAGGGGGAGATGTCCGGCAGGACAGAGGGGGGTGCCTCGCACAAACTTGTGTCATCTTCCGCATTCCCCCATGCGGCCGTCACGGCAGCTATCGCCTCAGCAGGCAATTCCGCCGAGTACTTGAGATAGTCCTCAAACCCCAACCCTTCACCTCCACGCTCCAGCATCTCCAGCAACTTGCGCGGCGTTTGCGGAATCCCTTCAACGGCGTAGCCCTGTTCGCTGAGGTCATGCAGCATCGCCAGCACGCTGGACGGCACGTCGAGGCCAACCGCATAGCCGGTGCGGCCGGGGGCGCTCGGATAGTCGGGGATCAGGATGGCGAGCTTGCGTTCCGCGCGGGGCGTCCGCTGCAGGCGCACGAAGGCCTCGACACGGTTCGCCACTTGCGCCACGCGGTCGGGCTCAGGCCGGTTGGCGAAGGCGCGGAAGGCCAATGCGGGATCGGTTTCGCTTTCGCCCTTGAATGAAATAGCGCCGGCCAGGATGCGGCCGTCGAGCTCGGGCAGGACGACATGCATGGCAAGGTCGGCGGGCGCCAGGCCGCGCTGATTGGTTTGCCAGATGTCGCGGCGGGTGGTCGCGACGATGACCTGGAACACCGGTACGCCGGCGCGGTCGAACAGGGTTTCGACGCCGGGCTCGGCACCCGAGGCGAAAGCCGTCGCAGTGATGATGGCGGCAGGCTTGAGCGTTGCAAGCGCGGTTTCGACAAAGGCGAGCGATGCCGGGTCCTTGAGGCTGGAGACGAAGATAGGGACCGGCGCTATGCCGCGCGCAGTCAGCGCTTCGAAAAGCGCATCGATCGGCGCGACATCGGCGGCGAGCAGCATCGAGCGGTAGAACAGGATTGGCACGACGTCTCCCTCCCCCTCGAGGGGAGGGTGGCCCGAAGGGCCGGGTGGGGTCGTTGCGGCAGTGCTCGACGTTTTTTTCTGTCGGCGCGCTTCGGAGAGGACCCCACCCCCGGCCTGCGGCCGGACCCTCCCCTCGAGGGGGAGCGGGACGCCGCGTTCTGCGACCCCCAGTCCCGGCTCGTAAAATCCCGCCTTTGGCACGCTGACTGGTTCAGCGACCGCCACACCCGATCCGGCGAGACTTGCCAACCTCTGCACCAGCGCCGTCATATTCGCCGGTCCGCCCTCGCGGAAATAGCCAAGCAGGCCGTCCAACTCCTCGCGCGGCAGCGTCGAGCCTTCGATCAGCCGCAAATCCTCGTCGTGGCTCTCGCCCGGCAGCAGCGCCAGCTTGATACCGCGATTTCGCGCGACAACGGCGAGCTGATCGCAGCCATAGCGCCACCAGTCATAGCCGCCGAGGATGCGGACCAAAATGACCTTGGCGTGGCGGGCGACGCTGTCGATCCAGAGATCGACGGACATCGGATGGCGCAGGTCGCGCAAGGCGGCGAGCCGCATCGACGGCAGGCGGTCCGCATCTGCCTTCCACGCCGCCGCCAGCCCGGCCAGGTCGCTGTCGGTGAAGGACAGCGCCACGACATCCGCAGGCGTTTGCCTGAGATCGACAGGCTCGGCGAGATCGTCGAGCGAGGCGGATGTCGTGGTGAGGATGTGCATCGCGGCTCGTACCTGGGGTCAGCCGGCGAGGATACGCTCGATGGCCGGGCGGTTCAGCCCTTTCAGGCCGATGACAACGAGGCGCGAGCGGCGATCGTCTTCAGCGGTCCAGGCGCGATCGTAATAGTGGTTGACGCGCGGACCGACGGCCTGCAGCAGGAGCCGCATCGGCTTGCCGCCGACTTCGACGAAACCCTTGACGCGCAACACGTTTTCCTCCTCCGCAGCCGTGGCGACGCGTTGTGCCAGTTCGTCCGGGTTGGACACGGACGCAATGTCGATGACGAACGAGTCAAAGTCGTCGTGTTCGTGGTCGAGCTCGTCGTCGTGATGGGTCTTGCGGTTCTCGATGTCGTCCTCGACGGCAAGGCCGAGGCCGAGCAGCACCGACGGATCGACCTTGCCTTGCGAAGTCGGCACGATCTTCACCGCCCGGCCAACATGCTTGCCGATGACGGCATTGGCGCGGGCCGCGCCGTCTGCATTCAGCAGGTCGCTCTTCGACAGGATGATCAGGTCGGCGCAGGCGAGCTGGTCCTCGAATACTTCCTCGACCGGATCGTCGTGGTCGAGCGTCTCGTCCTGTGCGCGCTGCGCCTGCAGGGCGTCCATGTCGTTGGCGACGCGGCCATCAGCCAGCGCCGGTCCGTCGACCACGGCGATGACGCCGTCCACCGTGACGCGGCTTTTCACCGACGGCCACTGGAAGGCCTGGACAAGCGGCTTGGGCAAAGCGAGGCCGGATGTCTCGATCAGGATGTGGTCGACCCTCGGCGTCAGCGACAGGATCTGGTCGAGCGCCGGAACGAAATCGTCGGCGACGGTGCAGCAGATGCAGCCATTGGCCAGCTCGACGATGTTTTCCTCGGGGCAGGTGTCCGTGCCGCAGCCCTTGAGGATCTCGCCGTCGATGCCGATGTCGCCGAACTCGTTGACGATAATGGCTAGCCGCTTGCCTTTGGCGCTTTCGAGCAAATGGCGGATCAGCGTCGTCTTGCCCGCGCCGAGAAAGCCGGTGACTACAGTGCAGGGAACGCGCGAAATGGAGGCAGCGGTCATATCAGGTCCTTCAAAAGGTCAAGGGGAGGGATGCGGGCAACCAGGCCGCGCTTCAGGCAATCGGGACGGCCGCGCCATGGAATGAGCCCATCCGTCGAGGTGGCGAACAGCTTTGCGCCGGTCACGAGATCGGCGCCGCTGGTCGCGGTCAGGTCGCCGAAGACGTAACTCCAGCAGCCGTCGCGCAGTATGGCGGCGCTGAGCCGGCGCTTGCAATTACCGAGGCATTCGACGGTGTGGATTTTAATGTTTTCGCAGGAAGCGGCGCGGCGCGTGTCCTCGGCGAGCAGTTCGCCGGCGCGCGGACGAGCGTCCGAACCGGTCTCGTCACGGCAGGACGAGCAGACGATGACGGTAACGCCGGCCGGGGAATCACCATGGCCGGACAATAAATCCGCTGTCTCAGCCGGAAAACTGCTGTCGCGTTCCAAATCAGGCTCCTTGCCCGGAAAACCCGCCAGGCGATCGGATTCTTATGTCCTAGACGGCAGGTCTCCTGGCTCGCGGGTCATCGCCTGGGTGCCGCCTTCCCGGGAATATCCCAGTGGTTTTCGGCCTTGGCTCGTCGCTTACAGTTGCGGGGACAGCCGCGGATTTGAAATCGAGATTTCGCACCGCATTCCCTCTTGGCCCTTGCCGTTGCGGGCAGGGGACCGTCTGGAATGGATTTAGGCTTTTGCAGGCGGTGGTGTCAACGCACGGCTACGACACTGCAATGTCGGCCAAAGGCTGTCATGTCCCGCCTTCCGGCAGTGCCAGGATAACTTGCCGGATTGCTTGATAGCCATCGCCATAGTCCCAATCATGACTGATCGCCAGATTTTGACCTTCTTGCCAAACCGCGTTGTCCAGAAGGACTTCGCCACTAATAAGCGTGCCGTTCAAGCCTGCCAGAAAGGTCCGTACAAAATGGCCTCCGGGGGGTACCGAAGCTGTGAACAGCTTTTCCAGCTTGGCATAGAATGCTGGATAGCCTCGGCTTAGCGAGCATAGCTCGGTAGTGGCTTGGGAAATGACGGGTCCGCCATAGATTTTCCAACGGGCATTGTTGCGCCAGATGTTCCAACGGGCGCTGCTTCGCTGCCAAATCTCTACCTCGGCCTGTATGTCGTCGCAGACATGATCAGCCAGCCCCTCAATGGCGACGTGGAAAACACCACGGATAAATTTTTCAAACGCCTGATTCAATTCTTGTTCGCGCGTGTCGCCGAAGCCAGCAAATGATTCAATGACCGGCTGAACATCAAGCAGCGGAGAGAATATGTAGATTTCAAGAACGAGCCGACCGTTAGAACCCGTCTCGAACACCTCAGCCTCAAACCGAAGTTGCCTCGACTGGAGCGTGACGTCCTGCTCTCTACGTATTGCATCTATTCCATGTGCAATCAGCGCACCATGGATCATGTCGAGCACTTCGTGCGATGCCATTACAAACCTACCAGGTTTCTTGGAGCGTCTATGACAGACGCTGTGGGGGTTGGCCATCTTTCTGACTGGCCAGCGCCGGCCCAAGATCACCGGCAGCTGTCACCTCGATGCGCTCAAGCCCGAGCCAGCCCTGCATCTGCTTCAATTCTTTGAAAAGCTCGGCAGCGGTTTGTGGCGGGGCGCCGGGCTCCGCATAGGCGGCATGGACGCGCAACACGCCGGCCGGGCGGTCGGCCCTGAGGTCGACGCGCCCGACGATGCTGTCGCCGAGCAGGAACGGCAGCACATAATAGCCATACTGGCGTTTTTCGGCCGGCGTGTAGATCTCGATGCGATAGCGGAAGTCGAACAGCCTTTCCGTGCGCGACCGCTCGAAGACGACAGGATCGAACGGCGCGAGCAAGGCGCGCGCCTCGATCCTGCGCGGCAAGCGGGCGTCCTTGTGGAGATAGGCTGCTTTGCTCCAGCCTTCGACGCTCACCGGCAACAGCTCGCCGGCCTCGACCAGCTCCTCGATGCGACCCTTGATATCGGCGGGCGAGAGGCGGAAATAGTCGCGCAGATCGCCTGCCGTGGCGACGCCGTGGGCGCGGGCGGAGATACGCAGCAATTCGCGGTGGGCGTCCTCGGAGGATGGCACTGGCAAAGCGAGTACCGCTGGCGGCAGTACGCGCTCCGGCAGATCGTAGAACCGCTCGAAGCCGCGGCGATACGCGGTGGTGATGCGGCCGGCCCAGAACAGCCATTCGAAGGCATGCTTGGCATGGCTCCAGCCCCACCAGCCGCCCGAACCCTTCTGGCCTTCGAAAGCCGAAGCCGCGATCGGGCCTCGTTCGGCGACCTCGCGATAGATGTCTTCGATATAGGCGGCGTGCTCGCGGCCCCATTTGGCCAGTCCGCTGTACATTTCGTCGCCGCGCTCGGCCCGCTGCATGCGCCAGCGCATCAGCGGATAGGTCTCGACCGGCAAGAAGGAGGCTTCGTGCGCCCAATATTCGAAGACCATGCGCTTGCGCGTTGCGGCGGCGGCGTCGAGCAGCGCAAGCTTGTAGGGGCCAAGCCGCGAATAGAGCGGCATATAGTGGGCGCGCACCACGGCGCTGACGGAATCGATCTGCAGCAGGCCGGTACGGGCAAGCACCCGGGCCAGATGCCTGCGGTCGGGCGTACCGGCGGGGCGGGGGTCATTGAATCCCTGTGCCGCCAGCGCGATGCGACGGGCCATGCGAAGCGAGATTTTTTCTTTCATCAAGGGGTATCCTGATGATGTTGGACACAGCAGAGAATCTGCGATTTCCGTGCCATGCTAGCAGGGTTTTGGCGGCATCCATGTCAGGAGAGAAAAGTGGAGTAGAAAGTGAAGGAAATCAAACAGGAGCGGATCGGACCAGTTTTCCCGGATATGCCGTCCAGCACCGCGATTTGAACAAGGTTTGACTTGCTTCGCCGAAAGCGCTGCGCTAACCCTCGCCGCGTTGCAGCATAGAGCCCCTTAAAACGGTTCAGTGGTTAAACTGTCACGCTTCCGCAAGTGGGTCCGGTGCTGTAATCAGAGTGGATTGGCCGCCAACGGAAACTGCAGCATGAACGCACTTTTAGGTTCGTACCTGCCCATAGTCCTGTTCATCGGCGTGGCGCTGGTGGTCGGGCTGGCGCTGCTCGCCGCACCCTTCCTGGTGGCCTACCGCAACCCCGATCCGGAAAAGCTTTCGGCCTATGAGTGCGGCTTCAACTCGTTCGACGACGCCCGCATGAAGTTCGACATCCGCTTCTACCTGGTGTCGATCCTGTTCATCATCTTCGACCTGGAGGTGGCCTTCCTGTTTCCTTGGGCGGTGTCGTTCAGTCAGATCGGCATGCTCGGTTTCTGGTCGATGATGGTGTTTTTGGCGGTGCTGACCATCGGCTTTGCCTATGAATGGAAGAAAGGAGCGCTGGAATGGGATTGAGCGACAATTCCGGCACGCTCGTCGCGCCGAAGCCCAAGGGCCTCATCGACCCCAACACCGGCAGGCCGGTGGGGGAGGACGATCCATTCTTCCTGGAGATCAACAACGAGCTGGCCGACAAGGGCTTTCTCGTCACCTCGACCGAGTCGCTGATCACCTGGGCGCGCAGCGGCTCGCTGATGTTCATGACCTTCGGTCTCGCCTGCTGCGCGGTCGAGATGATCCATACCTCGATGCCGCGCTATGACTCGGAGAGGTTCGGTGTCGCGCCGCGCGCGTCTCCGCGCCAGTCCGACATCATGATCGTTGCCGGCACGCTGACCAACAAGATGGCGCCGGCGCTGCGCAAGGTCTACGACCAGATGCCCGAGCCGCGCTACGTCATCTCGATGGGCTCCTGCGCCAATGGCGGCGGCTATTATCACTATTCCTATTCGGTGGTGCGCGGCTGCGACCGCATCGTGCCGGTCGACATCTACGTGCCCGGCTGCCCGCCGAGCGCCGAAGCGCTGCTCTACGGCATCCTTCTGCTGCAGAAGAAGATCCGCCGCACCGGCACGATCGAACGGTGAGCGGCATGTCCCAGGCGTTGAATGACCTCTCGACCTATCTCGGCGAGAAGCTGACCGGCCGGATCGGCGAGGCGGTGCTCGCCTATGGCGAACTCACCATCTCGGTCGAGCCGCGCGACCTGATCGAGGTGGTGACCTTCCTGCGCGACGACCCGAAATGCCAGTTCATCTCGATCATCGACGTCTGCGGCGCCGATTATCCGTCGCGGGCAAAGCGCTTCGACGTCGTCTATCATTTGCTGTCGCCGAGGCAGAATATCCGCATCCGCATCAAGGTCCAGGCCGACGAAGAGACGCTGGTGCCGTCGATCACCGGCATATATCCCGGCGCGGACTGGTTCGAGCGCGAGACCTACGACCTCTATGGCGTGCTGTTTTCGGGCCATCCCGATCTGCGGCGGATCCTGACCGACTACGGCTTCGAGGGCCATCCGCTGCGCAAGGACTTTCCGCTGACCGGCTTCGTCGAGGTGCGCTACGACGACGAAGCCAAGCGCGTCATCTACGAGCCGGTGGAATTGAAACAGGAATTCCGCAATTTCGATTTTCTGTCTCCGTGGGAAGGTACGGATTACGTGCTTCCGGGAGATGAGAAGGCAAAGCAGTAAATGGCTGAAACCTCCGTTCGCAACTTCAACATCAATTTTGGCCCGCAACATCCAGCGGCGCATGGCGTTTTGCGCCTCGTGCTGGAGCTTGATGGCGAGGTGGTCGATCGCGTCGATCCGCATATCGGGCTTTTGCATCGCGGCACGGAAAAGCTGATCGAGCACAAGACCTATCTGCAGGCCGTGCCCTATCTCGACCGGCTCGACTATTGCGCGCCGATGAACCAGGAACATGCCTTCGCGCTTGCCGCGGAGCGGCTGCTCGGTATCGAGGTGCCGAAGCGCGGGCAGCTTATTCGAGTTCTCTACTCTGAGATCGGCCGCATCATGTCGCACATCCTCAATGTGACGACGCAGGCGATGGATGTCGGCGCGCTGACGCCGCCGCTGTGGGGCTTTGTCGAGCGCGAAAAGCTGATGGTGTTTTACGAGCGCGCCTCGGGCTCGCGCATGCACGCGGCCTATTTCCGGCCGGGCGGCGTCCACCAGGACCTGCCGCAGAAGCTGATCGAGGACATCGGCAAGTGGATCGACCCGTTCCTGAAGTCGGTCGACGATCTCGACGCGCTTTTGACCGGCAACCGTATCTTCAAGCAGCGCAATGTCGACATTGCCACCGTCTCCTTGGCGGACGCCTGGGCCTGGGGTTTTTCGGGCGTCATGGTGCGCGGCTCGGGTGCACCCTGGGACCTGCGCAAATCGCAGCCCTACGAATGCTATGCCGAGCTGGATTTCGACATTCCGATCGGCAAGAACGGCGACTGTTTCGACCGTTATCTGGTGCGCATGGAAGAGATGCGCCAGTCGGCGAAAATCATGCGCCAGTGCGTCGACCTGTTGCTCGGCAAGGAAGGCGCGGGGCCGGTGTCTAACCTCGACGGCAAGGTGGTGCCGCCGAAGCGCGCAGCGATGAAGCGCTCGATGGAAGCGCTGATCCATCACTTCAAGCTCTACACCGAAGGCTACCGGGTTCCGGCCGGCGAGGTCTATGCCGCTGTCGAGGCGCCAAAGGGCGAGTTTGGCGTCTATCTCGTCTCCGACGGCACCAACAAGCCTTATCGCTGCAAGCTGCGCGCGCCAGGCTTTGCGCATCTGCAAGCCATGGACTTTTTGTGCCGCGGCCACATGTTGGCCGACGTCACCGCCGTTCTCGGCTCCCTCGACATCGTGTTTGGTGAGGTCGATCGCTAAATGTCAGTCCGCCGTCTCGCAGAAGCCAGCCTCCAGCCAGCCTCCTTCGCCTTCAACCGGGCAAATGCGGCAGCGGCGAAGCAGTGGATCAAGAAATATCCGAAGGGGCGCGAGCAATCCGCGATTATCCCCTTGCTCATGCTGGCGCAGGAGCAGGAAGGCTGGGTGACCAAGGCGGCGATCGAGACGATCTCCGACATGCTCGGCATGCCTTATATTCGCGGGCTGGAAGTCGCCACCTTCTATACGCAATACCAGCTCAATCCAGTCGGCACCCGCGCCCATATCCAGGTCTGCGGCACCACGCCCTGCATGCTGCGCGGCTCGGAAGCGCTGATGGATGTGTGCCGCTCGAATATCCATCACGACCAGTTTCACACCAATGACAAGGGCACGCTGTCGTGGGAGGAGGTCGAGTGCCTCGGCGCCTGCGTCAACGCACCGATGGTGATGATATTCAAGGACACCTATGAGGATTTGACGCCGGAGCGGCTTGCCGAGATCATCGACCTCTATGACGCCGGCAAGGGCGCTACGGTGAAACCGGGACCGCAAAACGGCCGCATCACCTCAGAGCCGGCCAGCGGCCTGACGACCCTCAAGAGCGAAAAGGCGATCCTGAAGGCGACCCGCGACCGGGAAACCAGGGCCGCGACCAAGGCCGCCAAGGAAGTGGCGCCGGCGGCTGTCGCCGCAGCACCCGCGGCGCCGGCCCCGCCAGCCGCTCCTGCCGCGCCGGCGCCGGTTGCGCCCTCGAATGCCAGCAAGCCGAAGACGGACGCGGTCGAGACCAGCCCGGCGCTGAAATCGCCGTCGGCGACAAAAGTCGCGCCTGCGGCGGAAAAGGCGGCGAGCGTCACAGCGCCTCTGCATTCGGCCGCCAATGCCAACAAGGCCGAGCCGCAGGTCGAGGACGTCTCGAAACAGCGCAAGGGCCCCAAGAACAAGGCCGAGCCGGCGTCTGCTTTCAAAGCGCCGGAGGCCAAGGTTAAACCGGCGAAGGCTGTCGCCAAGGCGACCAAGCCGTCGCCCGGAACCAAAAGCCGGCCGACCGGCAAGAAGCCGGTCTGAGGAACGAGCAATGCTTCAGGACAGAGACCGCATCTTCAACAACATCTACGGCCGCTTCGACAAGTCGCTGGCCGGCGCCATGGCGCGCGGCGCCTGGGACAACACACCCGGCATCGTTGCCAAGGGGCGCGAGTGGATCGTCAACGAGATGAAGGCGAGCGGCCTGCGCGGCCGCGGCGGCGCCGGTTTCCCGACCGGGCTCAAATGGTCGTTCATGCCCAAGCAAAGCGACGGCCGCCCGAGCTATCTCGTCGTCAATGCCGACGAATCCGAGCCCGGCACCTGCAAGGACCGCGACATACTGCGCCACGACCCGCACACGCTGGTCGAAGGCTGCCTGCTTGCCGGCTTCGCAATGGGCGCGGTCGCCGCCTACATCTATGTGCGCGGCGAGTTCATCCGCGAGCGCGAGGCGCTGCAACGCGCCATCGACGAGGCCTATGCGGCCAAGCTGATCGGCAAGAACAATACCTCCGGCTACGATTTCGACATCTACATGCACCATGGCGCCGGCGCCTATATCTGCGGCGAGGAAACGGCGCTGCTCGAAAGCCTCGAGGGCAAGAAGGGCCAGCCGCGGCTGAAGCCGCCATTTCCGGCCAATGTCGGCCTCTATGGCTGCCCGACGACGGTCAACAATGTCGAGTCCATCGCGGTCGCGCCGACCATCCTGCGCCGCGGTGCCGCCTGGTTCTCGTCCTTCGGCCGGCCCAACAATGTCGGCACCAAGCTGTTCTGCATCTCCGGTCACGTCAACAATCCGTGCACCGTCGAAGAGGCGATGTCGATCCCGTTCCGCGAACTGATCGAGACGCATTGCGGCGGCATTCGCGGCGGCTGGGACAATCTGCTGGCGGTCATTCCGGGCGGCGCCTCGGTGCCGCTTGTGCCGGCCGAGCAGATCATCGACGCGCCGATGGATTTCGACGCGCTGCGCGACCTGAAATCGGGCCTCGGCACGGCGGCTGTCATCGTCATGGACAAATCGACCGATATCGTGAAAGCGATCGCGCGGCTGTCCTACTTCTACAAGCACGAAAGCTGCGGCCAGTGCACGCCCTGCCGTGAGGGCACCGGCTGGATGTGGCGGGTGATGGAACGGCTGGTGCGCGGCGAGGCGCAGAAGCGCGAGATCGACATGCTGCTCGACGTGACCAAGCAGGTCGAGGGCCACACGATCTGTGCGCTGGGCGATGCGGCGGCATGGCCGATCCAGGGCCTGATGCGGCATTTCCGCGGTGAGGTGGAGCGGCGCATCGACGAGTTTTCGCGCAACGCACACCGCGCCGAACCGGTGCTGGCTGCGGCGGAATAGAAGAATTCAAAATGCGGACGAAAGTCCGAAACGAGGAAACGAGCGCGGGGCAGACGGAAACGACCAGGAGACCACTTATGTCGCTGTTTTCGACACCCGACGATTTTACCACCGATATGGACCCGTTGTTGAAGATGAACCAGGATCTGACCAGGATGATGCCGAAGGAGATGGCCAATGCCGTCAATCTTCTGGCGCATCCTCTCGCGGGCGCGGCGGCGATGACGGCACTCGGCATCGGCCTTGCCAACCACGCCTTTGGTATCTGGATGGGCGTGCTCTCAGGCGCGGCCGAGACCTCGCAGCGGCTTTGGCAGCCGGTCGCCGAGGATTTCGAGACCCGGACGGAACGCGTTTCTGCGACCGGCAAAAGCTCCTCGACAAAGGCGCGCGCAGCCACCAAAACCCTGATTGCCGAGGCGCAGTCCTTCGCCAACGATGTGACCGACATTGCGACGAGCACCGCGGCGCGGAGCTTGGCGAATGCGAGCACCGTTGTAGCGGATGCGTCGGCCGGGCTGATGCCGGAAGATTTCAAGCAGCCCAAGGCGATGGACCGGCCCGCCGAGCCCGCCGACCTCAAGGCGATATCGGGCATCGGGCCGAAACTGGAAAAGGTGCTGAACGGCCTTGGCATCTGGACATACGCCCAGATCGCCGCGTGGACGCCGCAAGAGATCGCCTGGGTAGAAGATTACCTGTCGTTGAAGGGCCGCATCGGCCGTGACGGCTGGATCGGTCAGGCGGCCGCGTTGGCCGGGGCCAAAAAGTGAATTTCAATATCGTGCGCGGTCTCGGCCGCGCCCGGAAGGAAAGATTGCGGAACGTCCGCAGGGGTTTGAGGCGAAATGGCAAAGCTCAAGGTCGACGGGAAAGAGATTACTGTACCCGACCATTACACGCTGCTGCAGGCGGCCGAGGACGCCGGCGCGGAAGTGCCGCGCTTTTGCTTCCACGAGCGGTTGTCGATCGCCGGCAATTGCCGCATGTGCCTGATCGAGGTGAAGGGCGGCCCGCCCAAGCCTCAAGCGTCCTGCGCCATGGGCGTGCGCGACCTGCGCCCCGGCCCGAACGGCGAGCCGCCGGAAATCTTCACCAACACGCCGATGGTCAAGAAGGCCAGGGAAGGCGTGATGGAATTCCTGCTGATCAACCATCCGCTGGATTGCCCGATCTGCGACCAGGGCGGCGAGTGCGACCTGCAGGACCAGGCGATGGCGTTCGGCGTCGATTCCTCGCGCTACCACGAGAACAAGCGGGCGGTCGAAGACAAGTATATCGGGCCGCTGGTCAAGACGATCATGAACCGCTGCATCCATTGCACGCGGTGCGTCCGCTTTACCACCGAGATAGCGGGCATATCCGAGCTCGGCCTGATCGGCCGCGGCGAGGATGCCGAGATCACCACCTATCTTGAAAGCGCGATGACGTCGGAGCTGCAGGGCAATGTCATCGACCTTTGCCCGGTCGGCGCGCTGACCTCCAAACCCTATGCCTTCCAGGCACGGCCTTGGGAACTGACCAAGACAGAATCCATCGACGTGATGGACGCCGTTGGCTCGGCGATCCGCGTCGATAGCCGGGGCCGCGAAGTGATGCGCATCCTGCCGCGTACCAACGAGGCGGTGAACGAGGAGTGGATTTCCGACAAGACCCGCTTCATCTGGGACGGCCTGCGCACACAGCGCCTCGACCGCCCCTATGTGCGCAAGGATGGCAGACTGGCCGCGGCAAGCTGGGCCGAGGCGTTTTCCGCTATCAAGGAAGCGGTGTCGAATGCGGCACCCGAAAAGATCGGTGCCATTGCCGGCGATCTCGCTGCCGTCGAGGAGATCTACGCGCTGAAGCTTCTGATGGCTTCGCTCGGCTCCAAGAACACCGACTGCCGCCAGGACGGTGCCGCACTCGATCCGTCGCTCGGCCGGGCGAGTTATGTGTTCAACCCGACCATCGAAGGCATCGAACAGGCCGATGCGGTGCTGATCATCGGCGCCAATCCGCGCTTCGAGGCGTCTTTGCTCAACGCCCGCATCCGCAAGCGCTGGCGGGCCGGCAATCTGCCGGTCGGCGTCATCGGCGATGTCGGCGATACGCGCTATGATTACGAGCAGCTCGGCGCCGGGCCGGAATCGCTGAAGGATCTGGCCGACGGCAACGGCAAATTCTTCCAGCTGCTGAAGAAGGCGACGCATCCGCTGATCATCGTCGGCCAGGGTGCGCTGGCGCGTCCGGACGGCGCGGCCGTGCTCGGCCAGGCGGCGAAGCTCGCCGTCGCCGTCAACGCCGCAAGGGCCGACTGGAACGGCTTTGCCGTGCTGCACACCGCCGCGGCACGGGTCGGCGGCCTCGATGTCGGCTTCGTACCGGGCGAGGGCGGCAGGAATGTCGCCGGCATGCTGGGCGAGACCGACGTGCTGTTCCTGCTCGGCGCCGACGAAATCGATATGGCCAAGACCGACGGCGCTTTCGTCGTCTATATCGGTACGCATGGCGACAAGGGCGCGCACCGCGCCAACGTCATCCTGCCGGGTGCCGCCTATACCGAGAAGTCGAGCACCTTCGTCAATACCGAAGGCCGCGTGCAGCAGACCAACCGGGCCGGCTTTGCGCCCGGCGAAGCGCGCGAGGACTGGGCGATCCTCAGGGCACTGTCGGATGTGCTCGGCCAGAAGCTACCTTTCGATTCGCTGCCTCAGCTGCGCGCAAAGCTCTATGCGGAATACCCGCATCTTGCCCGCATCGACCATGTCGCGGCCGGCGACCCGGCCGACATCGCCAGGGTGGCGAAGCTCGGCGGGCGGCTGAACAAGGGCACCTTCACCTCGCCGGTCAAGGATTTCTACCTGACCAACCCGATCGCGCGCGCTTCCGCGGTGATGGCCGAGTGCTCGGCTTTGGCGAAGAACGGCTTCAGGCAGGCGGCGGAGTAGACATGGACACCTTCTTCTCCTTCTACGTGCTGCCGGCGCTGCTGATCCTTTTGAAGTCGGTCGTGCTGATCGTCGTTCTATTGATATTCGTCGCCTATGTGCTTTACGCCGACCGCAAGATCTGGGCGGCGGTGCAATTGCGCCGAGGCCCGAACGTCGTTGGCCCATGGGGCACGCTGCAGGCCTTCGCCGATCTGCTGAAATTCGTCTTCAAGGAGCCGGTGATCCCGTCCGGCGCCAACAAGGGCGTTTTCCTGCTGGCGCCTTTGGTGTCGGCGGTGCTGGCGATCTCTGCCTGGGCGGTCATACCGGTCAATGAAGGCTGGGCGATCGCCAACGTCAATGTCGGCATCCTCTATGTCTTCGCCATCTCCTCGCTCGAGGTCTATGGGGTGATCATGGGCGGCTGGGCGTCCAATTCGAAATACCCGTTCCTCGGCGCGCTGCGGTCGGCGGCGCAGATGGTGTCCTACGAAGTCTCTATCGGCTTCGTCATCGTCACCGTGCTGCTTTGCGTCGGCTCGCTCAACCTGACCGACATCGTTTTGTCGCAGCAGGACGGGTTGGGCACGCGGATCGGCCTGCCCAACACTTTCCTGGACTGGCACTGGCTGTCGCTGTTCCCGATGTTCATCGTTTTCTTCATCTCGGCGCTGGCGGAAACCAACCGGCCGCCCTTCGACCTCGTGGAAGCCGAATCGGAGCTGGTCGCCGGCCATATGGTCGAATATTCGTCGACGCCGTTCCTGTTGTTTTTCCTCGGCGAATATGTCGCCGTGGTCCTGATGTGCGCGCTCGCCACCATCCTGTTCCTTGGCGGCTGGCTGCCGCCCTTCAATTTCGCGCCGTTCACCTGGGTGCCGGGGCTGATCTGGTTCGTGCTCAAGGTCTGCCTGGTGTTCTTCATGTTCTCGATGGTGAAGGCGTTCGTGCCGCGCTACCGCTACGATCAGCTGATGCGGCTCGGCTGGAAGGTCTTCCTGCCGATCTCGCTGTTCATGGTGGTCGCCACCGCCGCCTTCCTCAAGATCACGGGGTTTGCGTGATGTCTGCATTATCCCAGGCCGCCAAGTCACTGCTTTTGCAGGATTTCGTCAGTGCTTTCTTCCTGTCGATGCGCCAGTTCTTCGCGCCGAAGGAGACGATCAACTATCCGCATGAGAAGGGGCCGGTCAGCCCGCGCTTCCGCGGCGAACATGCGCTGCGCCGTTATCCGAACGGCGAGGAACGCTGCATCGCCTGCAAATTGTGCGAGGCGATCTGCCCGGCACAGGCCATCACCATCGAAGCCGGCCCGCGCCGCAATGACGGCACACGGCGTACCGTGCGCTACGACATCGACATGGTGAAATGCATTTATTGCGGCTTCTGCCAGGAGGCCTGCCCGGTTGACGCCATTGTCGAGGGGCCGAATTTCGAATTCGCGACGGAGACGCGCGAGGAGCTTTATTACGACAAGGACAGGCTTCTGGCCAATGGCGACCGCTGGGAGCGTGAACTGGCGCGCAACATCTCGCTGGATGCGCCTTACCGCTGATATTTGACGCATGGACGGGGCGAGGGGCCTCGTTTAAGGAACACGCAACTTGCCGACCGGAGGCGGTGGCAAAAAACAGGACGAACGTCCTGTTCTGACAGGAAACCCGGGGGAACCCATGCTGAGTGGACTAGAGGCGGCCTTTTTCTACCTCTTCGCCTTTGTCGCGGTGGCATCGGCGTTCATGGTCGTTTCGGCGCGTAATCCCGTGCATTCGGTGCTGTTCCTGATCCTGACCTTCTTCAACGCCGCCGGCCTGTTCATGCTGACCGGCGCCGAGTTCCTGGCGATGATCCTGCTCGTCGTCTATGTCGGCGCGGTCATGGTGCTGTTCCTGTTCGTCGTAATGATGCTCGACGTCGATTTCGCTGAAATGAAGGAAGGCGCCCTGCAATATGCACCGATCGGCGCGCTGGTCGGGCTGATCCTGGCGGCGGAGCTGATCGTCGTGCTCGGCGGCTATACATTCGCGCCGAAACTGGCGGCGACGATTGCGAAACCCATTCCGGACCTGGCCGCGCGCTCGAACACGGCAGCGCTCGGCGACATTCTCTATACGGATTACCTCTACTACTTCCAGGTGGCGGGGCTGGTGCTGCTGGTCGCCATGATCGGCGCCATTGTGCTGACGTTGCGCCACAAGCCGGGCGTCAAGCGGCAGTCGATCGCCGCCCAGGTCGGCCGCACGGCGGCAACCGGAGTGGAAATCCGCAAGGTCAAGACGGGCGAAGGAGTCTGAGATGGTCGTCGGCATCGCGCACTACCTGACCGTATCGGCGATCCTGTTCACGCTCGGCGTGTTCGGCATCTTCTTGAACCGCAGGAACGTCATCGTCATCCTGATGTCGATCGAGCTGATCCTGCTTGCGGTCAACATCAATTTCGTCGCCTTCTCGGCGGCGCTCGGCGATCTTGTCGGCCAGGTGTTTGCACTGTTCGTGCTGACGGTCGCGGCGGCCGAAGCGGCGATCGGCCTTGCCATTCTCGTCGTCTTCTTCCGCAACCGCGGCTCGATCGCGGTCGAAGACGTGAACATGATGAAGGGTTGACGGAACCACCATGTATCAGGCCATCGTCTTCCTTCCGCTGCTCGGCTTCCTGATCGTCGGCCTGTTCGGCACCTCGCTCGGCGCCAAGGCTTCCGAATACATCACCTCCGGCTTCCTGGTGATCGCGGCTGTGCTGTCGTGGATCGCCTTCTTCTCGGTCGGCTTCGGCGGCGGCGAGGTATTCACCGTGCCGGTGATGCGCTGGATCCAGTCTGGCGGCCTCGAAGCGTCTTGGGCGCTGCGGATCGATACGCTGACCGTGGTGATGCTGGTCGTCGTCAATACGGTGTCGGCGCTGGTCCATATCTACTCGATCGGCTACATGCATCACGACCCGGACCGGCCGCGCTTCTTCGCCTATCTGTCGCTGTTCACCTTCGCCATGCTGATGCTGGTGACGGCCGACAATCTGGTGCAGATGTTCTTCGGCTGGGAAGGCGTCGGCCTTGCCTCCTATCTGCTGATCGGCTTCTGGTACAAGAAGCCGTCGGCCAATGCGGCTGCGATCAAGGCGTTCATCGTCAATCGCGTCGGCGACTTCGGCTTTGCGCTCGGCATATTTGGCGTGTTCGTGCTGTTCGGCTCGGTCAATCTCGGCACCATCTTCGCCAATGCGGCGACGTTCATTCCGGCGGAAGGCGCGCCGCAAGGTGCGGCCGTGCTGACCTTCCTCGGCTATGCACTCGATAAGCAGGCTGCGATGACGGTCGTCTGCCTGCTCCTGTTCATGGGCGCCATGGGCAAGTCGGCGCAGGTGCCGCTGCACACCTGGCTGCCCGATGCCATGGAAGGCCCGACGCCGGTCTCGGCACTGATCCATGCCGCGACCATGGTGACGGCAGGCGTGTTCATGCTGGCGCGGCTGTCGCCGCTGTTCGAGCTGTCGCATTCGGCACTGACGGTGGTCACCTTCATCGGCGCCTTCACCGCCTTCTTCGCGGCGACAGTCGGTCTCGTCCAGAACGACATCAAGCGCGTCATCGCCTATTCGACCTGTTCGCAGCTCGGCTACATGTTCGTGGCGCTCGGCGTCGGCGCCTATGGCGCGGCGATTTTCCATCTGTTCACCCACGCCTTCTTCAAGGCGCTGCTGTTCCTCGGCTCGGGCTCGGTCATCCACGCCGTTTCCGACGAGCAGGACATGCGCAAGATGGG
The DNA here is from genome assembly GCF_040318915.1 of Mesorhizobium sp. M0991. NCBI lineage: Bacteria > Pseudomonadati > Pseudomonadota > Alphaproteobacteria > Hyphomicrobiales > Phyllobacteriaceae > Mesorhizobium > Mesorhizobium sp. M0991. Next base: position 1,747 of record NZ_JAMYNE010000009.1, on the reverse strand, counting down.
CGGCCTCAGGACGCTCATCCCGACGACTTACTGGATGATGGTGATCGGCACGCTGGCGCTGACCGGTGTCGGCATCCCGGTAACAGTCATCGGCACGGCTGGCTTCTTTTCCAAGGACGCCATCATCGAAGCGGCCTTCGCCGGCCACAATGCGGTCGCCGCGTTTGCCTTTATATTGCTGGTGATCGCGGCCTGCTTCACCTCCTTCTATTCCTGGCGGCTGATCTTCATGACCTTCCATGGCGAGCCGCGGGCCAGCCACGAGGTCATGCACCATGTCCATGAATCGCCGCCGGTCATGCTGGTGCCGCTGTTCATCCTGGCGGCGGGCGCGCTGTTCGCCGGCGTGATCTTCCACGGCGCCTTCATCGGCGAGGGCTATGCCGAATTCTGGAAGGCGTCGCTGTTCACGCTGCCGGACAACCACATCCTGCACGAAATCCACGAAGTGCCGTTGTGGGTCGAGCTGTCACCGTTCATCGCCATGCTGATCGGCTTTGCGATTGCCTGGCAGTTCTATATTCGCGCGCCGGAAATGCCTCGGAGCGTCGCCGCCAACCATCGCCTGCTCTACGCCTTCCTGCTCAACAAATGGTATTTCGACGAGCTCTACGACTTCCTGTTCGTGCGGCCGGCAAAGCGGCTCGGCAGCTTCCTGTGGAAGACCGGCGACGGCACCGTCATCGACGGGCTCGGGCCGGACGGCATTTCGGCGCGCGTCGTCGACGTCACCAACCGGGTCGTCAAGCTGCAGACCGGCTATCTCTACCACTATGCCTTCGCCATGCTGATCGGCGTTGCCGCACTCGTCACCTGGATGATGCTCTGATGACCGCCTGGCCGATCCTATCGCTGGTCACCTTCCTGCCGCTGGTTGGTGTGCTGCTCATCCTTTTCGTGCGCGACGACAGCGAGAACGCGCGCCGCAACATCCGCGCCATCGCGCTGTTCACGACTGCGTTCACGTTTGTGATTTCGTTGTTTATCTGGACCGGCTTCGACAATTCGCAGCCTGGCTTCCAGTTCGTCGAGAAGTTTGCCTGGCTGGATTCCGGCATCTCCTACCATATGGGCGTCGACGGCATCTCCATGCTGTTCGTCATCCTGACCACCTTCCTGATGCCGCTCTGCATTCTCGCCTCGTGGGAATCGATCGAGAAGCGCGTCAAGGCCTACATGATCGCTTTCCTGCTGCTCGAGACGTTGATGATCGGCGTGTTCTGCGCGCTCGACATCGTTTTGTTCTACGTCTTCTTCGAAGCCGGCCTGATCCCGATGTTCATCATCATCGGCGTTTGGGGCGGCAAGCGGCGCGTCTATGCCTCGTTCAAGTTCTTCCTCTATACGCTGGCCGGCTCGGTGCTGATGCTGCTCGCCATCATGGCGATGTTCTTCCAGTCCGGCACCACCGATATCCCGACGCTGCTGACGCATAATTTCCCGGCCAATATGCAGACCTGGCTATGGCTCGCCTTCTTCGCGTCCTTTGCGGTGAAGATGCCGATGTGGCCGGTGCATACCTGGCTGCCGGACGCGCATGTCGAGGCACCGACGGCCGGCTCGGTGATCCTGGCCGCCATCCTGCTCAAGATGGGCGGGTACGGCTTCCTGCGTTTTTCGCTGCCGATGTTTCCGATCGCATCCGAAATGTTCGCGCCGCTGATCTTCACGCTCACAGTACTCGCAATTCTCAACAACTCTCTTGTCGCGGTGGAGGAAGTAGAGAAGGAACAGCCTGTCTGATAAA